>JAQUYG010000039.1 GCA_028691985.1 Minisyncoccota bacterium | reverse complement strand
CGCTTCGGACCGGCAAAGAAAATACCTTCACCGACATTACTTTCCAATAACAAGAACTTTTCTTCGTCCGTCAAGAAGAAGGTATCAACAATGACCTTGATTCCGGCAGGAGACTGCTTCAAAAGAAGCTGAATCGAAGAGTTGGTAACGATCGGCTTACCGTATTTCGAACCCATAAAGTCGGTGACATCCTGCGTAATCGTCGTGAGTCCCATATAATATTTTCTGCACCTTTTAGCGATTCCGAATAGAAAAGACGCCGCATCTTCATGCTGCATCATCCACCAAGCCTCATCCACCACCAAAACTCTTTTTTTTCTCTTGGATCTGATCTGATTCCAAATGAAGTGAAGTACTAGATACATCGCCACCGGGCGAAGCTCGTCTTCCATGTCCCTGATATTGAAAACGACAAATTTGTTGTCAGGTTCGATATTAGTTTTATGATTCAAAAATCCGGCAAAAGTTCCTTCCGTATATTTCTTGACCCGGCTGGCCAAACTATCCGCGCCCGCCATATTCTCTAAAACCATCTGCAAATCAGTCATCGTTGGAGGTTCCATGTTAGTAAAATCGGTGTCGGAAGTAATGTCCTTAATGGCATAAGTTTCCGTAATAGCTTTATCCAAAATCGCATCCTCCTCCGCAGAAATATTTCCAAGCATAACTTTCAAGATTCCAGAAACATTCACAATTGCCGATCTTAATATATCCGCAGGAGACTCACCTTCAAGCGCAGTCGGCAAATCAAAAGGATTGATGTGATTTTTAGATGAAAGAGAGATTTTCATAAAAGTTCCACCCACAGTCTCGCAAAGATGTTTATATTCATTTTCAGGATCAATCGCGATAACATCAATTCCCATCATCAAGCTTCGCAAAATTTCCAACTTGACCGCATAACTTTTTCCGGCACCAGATTTAGCGAATATTACCATGTTAGCATTTTCCATCGAGAAACGATCAAAAAGCACCAAACTATTATTATGTCTGTTGATTCCATACAAAATTCCCTGATTAGAGGTAAGATCACTAGAAACGAACGGAAAAGTGGTTGAAAGCGGGGAAGTATTCATATTGTTTCCCACCATAAGCTTATCATTTCCAAGAGGAAGCGTAGAATTAAATCCTTTTTCCATCTGCATCATAGCAGGCTTCAGATAAACGATTTTCGCTTCCAAAATAGACTCAATTTGAGTTTCCGTTCTTCTGAGATCTGCCTCATTGTCTCCATAAATCGTAATATAAAGTCCGAACTGAAAAAAGTGCTCGATTCCCTGTTGGAGATCGTCACGCAAATTTTCCACATCCTGATAAGCAGTTTCAAGCACAGGGTCACGAACCAGCCCCTTGTCCTCGTTCATAGAAATCTGCGATTGGATTCTTGTCACGACTTTTCTGAGCTGCTTCAACACTTCCGCCGTATTCTGAGGGTGAATAAACATCGCCACATCGAAGGTGGAATCCAAATTGATGATTGGAGAAAACCAACTTGTTTGCAGATATCTCGGATAAGCATATACAAAAAGAGTGGTGGCAAGTTTTTTATTAATCCGAACATAATTCGGAGTAATCTGAAAAACTGCAGGGGCAATTATATCCTTGACTGTAGCCAAACCTTTTTGATAAAGTTTCTCCGAAGCCAAAAGTTCCTTTTTCTCCTGAGCGTCAACTTGATTTTCCGGTGAGATTTTATTGCCTTTTACGGGCAAAATTTTGTCTAAGATTCCCATAGTATAAAAATAAAATATTTATAGTTTTATTGTGCCAAGTCTATTTCACTGATATCTGCCAAGCCTTTTCTCTCAACAGATTCCGGATTATAAACATTGTAGTAAAGTTCGATGAGTTCCTGCGTATTTAGCATCGTCATACGAAGACCGGTCCCTCCAAGGTTCTCTACGATGTGATCCACCCGTTGGAAGAGCTGATCACGGTATTTTTCAAAAGATTTTCGATTGGACATAACACCAGAAGCGTCAGTGATGGAAGACAGCCTGGATTTTACATTCCCATCCTTCGCTTCTGACAGGGAGAAGGGGATTACGATATAAAAAGTCTTGGTCACGATATTCGCCATCTTAACCAGACCACCGATATACTCCACATAACTGGCAATTTGCATCCTTAAAAGATCGCTCGACTGCTTCTTCTCTTCTTCCCGCAAAGCATCCAGATAACTATCGATATTGAGCTGCCTAGAATTAACCACGACCTGTATGGAAAAATCCAGAGAGTTCAAAAAACTCTGATAGCGATAGATAATCGCATCTTGCTCATCAATCGATTTTAGAGCAAAATTTATGGAAGAAACCATCAGAACCGCCCTCAAACTACCGTTTTTCATCACGACGACATTGTCTTTTATCTCGGCAATTTCGAGATATTTTTGGGAACTTAATCCCTGTTGATTTTGTTTTTCCGGAGTAGACATACTAAAACTATTAGAATTTAAGAAAAATCTAAGACTAAAGTCTTGCCTCTGAGGCAAAACTGCAATATTCTCTTTTTCTTATATTAAATGTCCGGTTATTATCGAAAAATATTTTCATCCGGCCTAGTTGCAACCTCATAGGGCATATTGACTGCCGAACTTGTATCTAAAAGATTTGCCAGCTCTCTGATCCTGCTTCTCGTGACTATTTTTTCTGGTCCTTCACTATTAGCCTGTTTTTTTTGAACGACCTTATACATAGTCATATCAGGTTCCCTCCTCCAGAGATAAAGATGCTCAGTGGTATAGAAGTCAGTGAAATTAGAGATAAGTTGCGCGACACTGATTCCTTTCGGCCTCCAAAAAGCAAAGGCAAGCGTAATAGGAACAACTATCACGGACACGAGGACAAAAAAAGCGGGCTTAAAAAAAGAAAAGGCAAGAAGGATAATAGCGCCACCGATAACGAGATAAAGTGTTTGTTTGGCAGTAAAAGGACCGACAATCTTATCCTCAACATCTATAAATTGTGGAACGCTAAATTGCATATTTTTCTGTTAAGTTTTATTTCTTATGTTTTGTAGCCGAGCTATACTGGAGAATTTTATTAATCGTTATTCTAATACCAAATTGATTAAGTCTGTTCTACAATCCAGTCATACAGCACTTGGAATTTCTCCCTCTCCTATCGGAAGAGGGTCGGGGTGGGGGGGATAAAAGTGAAATCATTATGTCACAGATGAAATTACTTTGGTATAAAACCACATAATTCTCTCGCGCAATAGTGAAATCAGTCTCGTTTACCCTTTTTGCCATGCCGAGCTTATTAGGAAATCTATGCATTAGACATAAATCGCTTGAGATAGGAGAAGGCGAAAAAAGTCATCCGCCCGACCCCAATTGACGGGAGTAGAACTGCCTCACATCAAGAAGCTTATTTATCTCTGCCAAGTTGGGAATTGTTAAGCTTACAATCGCAATGACAAAATTTTAGGTTTTTCTCCTTATGGCTTATCATCCCGAACTTGTTTTAGGATCTTTTTGGAACAGTTCCGCAGATCCTTAAATAAATTCATAATGAAAAATTGCACAAAAAACTAGTCTTCATTCACCAAAGCAAAATCAATTTTCTTCCGTTTGGTAGAGTAGGGCAGTGCCAGCTCTCCGTCCCAAGATTTCAAAACCAGATTAAGCTGCCGCCTCTCCTCCTCGTTCATGTTTCTGGTATTCTTGTCATGACAAACATACTGCACCCTCTCCAGATTAGAATGTTGATAATATCCCATTTTCTCCTTGTAGTCAGCAATCCAATATTTGATCATCGGCTTCATCTTAACCGGCATACTTTTTACTTCGATAGAATCCTGACTTCCGATAGTTTGCATTCCGGCTTCTGGAAATTTAGTAATCAAACTCTCAATCCCTTCAGTTACGATCGCATCAGCCATCCTTTCCTGCTCCACCTGCTCTTCTCTCCTTCTCATATCTTCAATTTCGCTTTCCCTTTTTAGAAGCTGATCGCTTATCGTCTTTGGCTTAATTTTAGGAAGCTCTCCGCCTAATTTTAAAATCTCATCATCTATACCGGGAAAAAAATCTTTGATAGGATAAAAAATTTCAGAAAGCATTATAAGCGCGACTTCTCTGGCAGCTTTTTCATCAAGACCTAACCTACTTTCAATTTCCGAAACTAAATTATCCATTCTTATCTCTTTGAGCGTAATCAAACCCAAGACATCCTTCATATTATCGATTCTTTTACTCTCCAATCCCTTGTTTTCTCCTCGCAGATATCCATCAATTATCTTTCCATTCGCATCAAAAGTATAATCTTCATAAAGATTATCAAACACAAACTCAGGAAGAGTATTTTTTATTTTATCTTTTATATTCTGATTCATCTTATTTCAAATTAAGTGGATTCTTCTAAGGCTTTTATTTTTATTTCTATTGCGTCTTTTTCCGACTTTGATACTGCCCTTGCTTTTGCGTCTGTCAAAGATCCCTTCATTGCCTCCACCTGTTCGCTGTTAGCATTTTTACCTATATGCTTGTTAATTTCAGCCGAAGACATATATCCGTATTTTCTTAAATCATCCTCCTTTAGATCAGCCACATCAGAAGCATTAAAGCCCTTAAACAATTGTTGAACCTGTTTATTGTAGTCATCATTTAAAAGAGTTCCTTTAGGAAGAGCCTCTTCTATCTCTGCTCCTGCCTGTAAAGCAACGGCTGCTAATTTAATTCTTTTACCTGCATCAGTAATATCCTTAGCGGCCTCTGAAGCACCTTTTGCTAGATCGTTCTTCTTGTCTTTATTTAAACTCTTAACTGAAGAAGTAAGTTGACCCCTAGATTGAGATTCAGTCCAAATCCTGGCAACATCCTTGTCAGACAAATTCTGAACTGAACCGGCCTTATTATCAGCAACAAGATTCATCATCTTTTCTCTCATAATTTCTTCTTCTCTTGCCTTTTCTTTATTCACACCACGCAAACTCATATTTTCATTCATTCTCTTTGTGGCATCAACATCAAATCCCTCGCCGCTGCTTATTCTTCGCTGTGAGTCAGCCGTTAAGGTGGCAAACTTAAGATTCTTGTCAGTCAACTCATCCAAATCTTTTTTAGATAAAAGTGTCTGTGATTGCTTGAACTGCTTTTCATATTTTGAGTCGTTCAACTTCCCTTGTGCAGCAGCAGCTTTCAATCCAATAGCCTTATCTATCCTATTATCACTACTCATTGCCAGATTAACATCAATCGCTTTCAAATCACCTCCGTATTTCTTCAACCTATCATCAACTGCCTTTTGCTTCTTCGCTTCCTGATTAGCCTTACTCTGCAAAGCCATACCCGTACCTACAACAGGTACATGAGAAACTCCTGCCTGATATGCCCCGCTCATTTTGTTTGATACTCTAGCCGCCGTGTCCGATCTTTCAACAAGCTTTCTACCGCCCCATCCAACAGGTTTAGAAACAAGCTTCGTCGCCGCGTAACTTCCCATAGCAATCTTTCCGATTCCCATCGTTCCACCGATAAGCTGCTT
>JAQUYG010000014.1 GCA_028691985.1 Minisyncoccota bacterium | reverse complement strand
TGGGTGACTACAGGGATTCGAACCCTGGATGAGAGGACCACAACCTCTAGTGTTACCGCTACACTATAGCCACCATAAAAATTTTCTGAAAACAAAAGGCTAATAACACACCTCCTTGCCCCTCAAGCGAGGGGAGTTAAACGGAAATAATTATTAGCGTTTTTGTGTGGGTCGTGGGGGACTCGAACCCTCAACCAATTGCTTAAGAGGCAACTGCTCTACCATTGAGCTAACGACCCGGGAGTTTGTATTTTGCAATTACAATGTAGTATTGTACAGGAATTTATGAAAAAAGCAAGTCGATTGCTCGATAGTTGACATAGTCCCCGATGTGCCCCCGGCAGGATTCGAACCCACAACCTCTTGGTCCGAAGCCAAGCGCTCTATCCAGTTGAGCTACAAGGGCAAAATAACATTTTGCACAATTACTGTGAAATTATAAACCACAATTTCAAAAATATCAAGAGGCTGGATATTCTGTCTATTTCAGATTATTTTTATTCCCATGCTTTTCAGAATATCATAGAGCTTGTTAACGGGCAGCCCCACGATTCCGGTATAATTGCCACATACCTTTTCGATGAAAATCGAGCCGATTTCCTGGATTGCATACCCCCCTGCCTTGCTGAAAGGTTCTTTTGTTTTAATGTAATCTTCGATTTCTTCTTCGGTGATTTTTTTGACCCAGATTTCACTCAGATCAAAATCAGTTACAGTGGTGCCGTCGGTTGTGTCTATGACCGCCAAACCGGTCACGAAGTTTTGTTTTTGTCCGCTTATCTTACGAAGCATTATGCGCGCTTCCTCGATGCTATGGGGTTTTCCTAAATATTCGCCATTGAGTATCACGAAAGAGTCAGCTCCGATGATAATAGTATCTCGGTGTTTGGCTGCAACGGTGCGTGCTTTTCCGAGCGCTAGTTCTTGGGCGAGTTTTTCTGGAGGAATAGAATTATCCATAATCTCCTCAAAGTCGCTTTTTTCGATTTCAAAATCAAGTCTGATATTTTCTAGAAGTTTTTTGCGTGCTTCTGATTCTGATGCCAATATTATTTTTTTGTTCATTGTTATTATTGTAGAGGATTATTTCTGGGATATAGCGCCGCTGATTTGTAGTTACTGTAAAAAGGTTCTTCTAGAAAGAGGTTACCATTTTTGTCGTAGACTCGCTGTGTCCATACCGTTTTCATCGCGCCGCCGGCACCTCGTTCATAGACGACCGGTCCTTCCATCTCGACCTTGCGTCCGTCATCGGTTCCGTAGAAATCGAAGTAAAGGTTGTTTCCGGATATCCGAGTCTGGATCAGGATATATGCTGGTGTATTATTTATGAAGGCTAGATCGGGGTGCGGTGGATAAATAGTGGCGTCGGTTCCCTGCGGTGAATAGTAACTCACAGCGTAGGCGTGGTTTTTTCGTTCAGTAATTTCCAGCCCGGATGCGACAGCACCGCGGAACGCAGTTGTTGAAACCTGACAGAGTCCACCGCCGTATTCTGGTACAGTTGCTCCTTGCTTTATGACCAACTCAGGAAGATAACCTTCCTGCGCCCCGACATTTCCTAGAATATCATTAAAGGAAAACTCTTCTCCAGGTCCGATCAACACGCCATTGAATTTACTGGCGCCGACCGCGACATTGTGTTTTCTGCTGTTAGTTGATCCGTAGAAATTCGATTCTCCAGTGGCGAGCAGAGAAGTAATTCCCATATTGTTTATATTTTCCGTAGTGAGTTTCGGTTGGACTTTTTCGGTAATAAGCTCGATAATAATTTTGTTTTGATTGATTCTATTCGCTTCTTTAGAAATTCCACTTGAATCTTCCGGGGAGCTGTCTTTCATTGTCTCTATTTTTGTATAATTTTCCTCTTTGAAAATTGCTTCACCGATCTTTTCGGCGCTTTTTTCGGTGTTGAGTCGGACGCCTTCCTGACTGAGGGCGAAGACTTCTACTCTGTTCTCATTGAATTCCAGCTGGGCATTCACTGGTTCGCTATTAACCTGGGGAACAAGCGATATGAGGTAATCTTCTATCTGCCTTTTGTTAGGAGTGAGACGGAGCTTATATTTACTTCCATTTTCTTGTGGCACGAAATCAACCCATTTGCCGAAATCTTCTTTAGTTACTTCCCAAGAGGATGAATCATATTCTAATGCTATTTGCCTTTCAATGAGATTTTTAGCTTTTTTTACGACATCTTTTTCGGTATCTTTCGTTATTACCGGTTCTTCAATGACGAGTTCGATGGTGATGGGGTCGTTTTTAAGGGTAAGAAGATTTTTTTCTATGTCCGCCTTGAGCTTGTCTTCATTAATCACGAGCCCTTCTCTTGGTTGGATGGCCTGGAAATCTTTGCCGTCGAATTCATAAGAAAAGTTTTGTACAGGTTTTTCTATTTTGGAAAGCTCTTCTCGTCTATTATCTTCGACCAAAAAATCCGAATAATTAAGTTCGTTTTGAAAGTCGATGTCATTTTTGAGCAGTTTAGCTTGTTCGATAAGGCTTGTTAAAATATTGTCTCGATGTCCATAGGAAAATACTTCTTCCGTGGATTTTTCGGTGTCTATTTGGATGCCAAGTTCCGAGAGGGGGATTATGAAAGTTTGATTTTCGTAGGAAAATTCCATTCCTTGCGGGTAGGTCGCGGTAATCTTATCTTCTAGCGCTTTTTGCGCTTCTTCTTTAGAATTTCCCGAATAGTTCTCTCCGTTGAGCGAAATTTGCGGAAAACAGGTATTTTGATAAATCATATTGAGTCTCGCGATAATAGACATTGGAATCAGTAGGATGGTTGCTGCGGCTATGATTGGAATCAACTTTTTATTGTTTTGTTGCATATTTTTAATAATCTTCGAAATTTATGGGTTTGTCTAATTCTAGCTCATTTTGCATTGCTTGGCTAATGGTATTTTGCGAAAAGCCACGGGATTTAAGAAAGTATAAAACCTTGCCACGGATTTTCTGGGGATCTTTCGAATGGATAATCCTTATCTTTTTTTGAAGCAGATTTCCTGCCATCTCCAATTCTTTTTCATCGCTAAGCAGTTCTTCTAGTTTTTCTTCGATGATTTTTTCGCTCACACCTCTCTTTTTGAGTTCATTTCTAATGACAAACTTTCCCGCTGGACGGAAGTTGATACGATCATTGATATAGCTTTCAGCAAAGGCTTCATCGTTTAGATATTTGAATCTATAGAGCTCCTCGACCGTTTCCTCTATGAGCGGCTTATCGAATCCTTTATCTTTGAGTCTCTGGCGAATCTCGGTTTCGGACCGGCGGCGCAGGCCGATCAATTTCATCGCGAATTTGAGCGCGTCGTTTTTGTTTTTCTCTTCTGGCATACTAGATAGAGGTTTAAAGAATATATAGTAAATATGCTTTAATTATACCAGATTAGGGGAATAAAAAATATATGTAACAAAATATTGAGACAAAATAAAAAAGAAGTCGTTTTTTATTTATGCTTCTTTCTTTCTTACATTTTAATTCTACATCTCCCCGTACTTTCAAATACTTCTTTAATGGTTTCAATCGAATAGAAGAAACTTTCTACAATTTCTTCTAGGTTGGTTATTTCCTTTTTTTTAATTTGGACTTTTATGCAATCCTTATTTCTCGTTTTAAGGAAGATATATCCTTCTTCCTGTAGAGCTGTCTTTATTCTTCTCCTTGCCTTCCTATCGCGCACATAGATTTTTGTACAGACGAATTGCCCATATTCTATGTGGGCGAAAGAAACATCTAGCCCCTTTTCTTTCAAATATTTTAGTGGTATCTCCTTATAGGACTCTATAGTTCCTACCCTGATTCCGTCGTGGGTAGTCCATCGGCGAAGCTGCCCGACTATTTTAACGGTATAAAAGGGTATAACTTCTTTTGTTTCCGTTATTGTATCTCCCCATCTAACTTTGGCGTATGCCGTTTTTACAAAGGTAGGCTTTTTGTTTGTGGGAGCTAGGTGGAGATATGTCCCCCTCTGTCTTGGTATAAATCCCGATTTATGTGGGATTATTCTTTTTACTTTTTGATAATGGCCAGCAATCAGTATAAATCTGCCAGTATTTAGTGGTTCCATGCAGGTTGCATATATTACCTCTGCCATGTTTCATCTCCTTTATAACGGTCATTATTGGTTTTTAAAACCGTTTTAGAGCAATGCTAAATTGTAAGATAATCCTTGCATCTTGTCAAAAATTCTCTAAGACATTCAAAAAGGACAGATCAATTCTTCTGAATCAATCCGTCCTTGACTTTTTCATTTTCCACTTTTCTTTTCAGTCTTTCTATAGTTTTTCCATGCTGAATCTTTTCTTTCGAGCTCTTTGCTCCGTCTTCCGGTGCTCTCATTATAGTTATTTTTGTTGTAGACCTTCCTTTTCTTGGAGCTTTTATTTTTTTTAGTGCCACTATTTTTGTGCTTATAATTTTTTCCTCCTTGTATTTGAAGATTTTTGTATAAAAAAGTCTTATATACAAAAATCTTCAGATAAAGTTTTGGAAGTGACTGCGGATTATAATCTATATCTTTTCTTATGTCAAACAAAAATTTCAGCATTTATCCTTCTAGATTTTCGTTAATGCGAAATATCTGGAATCCAAGAAATATAATGATTAAATATTATAGTAAGGCAAAAGCGAAAGATAACGAAGATACCGGGTCGGGGCCCGGCATGACACATAGAAAAGTTAGTATGGATGAAATTTATGTGGTGTTTTGTTGGCGGGTTATCCAGTTCACATGGAAAATGATAAAACAATATCTTCCGGAGTTTTCCGGGGAATCGCTTTACTAAATGCTTATTTGTGTTAAAATAGTCTTTCGTGACGCTTGTTTGAAGTGTGAAAAAATCGTATACTTAAAATGCGTTTAAATCGATATAATTACAAATATTATGAGTTTATTTCCAAAGAAAATAGAGGAAAAATTTACGGCTCACCTCAAGGGCGTTTTGAAAGTGGCCGAAGAGATGGCACGGGATTTTTCGCATAAGGAAATCGGCGTGGAGCATGTTCTTTTTTGTATAATTTCTCAAGAAGGGAGTCTCGGTTCTAATATGCTGGGTGAGGAGAAGTTCGATATCAAAGAGCTGAGGAGCAGAATCGAGAAACTTTCTCAGTCGAAGAAGTGGACGGCGAAGTTTTCTAAAGATCTTAAAGAGATTTTTCAGAAGATGGCGTTGTATGCTAATCGTTACAATCATTCATATGTCGGTACGGAGCATCTGCTCGCGGCGATTTTGGAGAGTGGCAATCCGAAAGTCAATGAGATTTTCAAATCAATGAAGATCAACCCCAATAACTTGAGAGATAAATTGGATGCAACGCTGGAAAGTTCTCTTCGTTTTTCTGGAATCGTAGAAATTTCTGAAAATTCCAAAAATAATTTGCAAGGAGGAATTCTGGGAATTTCCGGAATGCAGATGCCGGGAAATATGAATGATATGGGCGCGCAAGGAATTCTGGGTATGCAGCCCGCGTCGCGACAATCTGCCCTGGAAGCTTTTTGTGTGAATATAAATGAGGAGTTGGAGGAAAGGGAATTTGATCCGGTGATTGGCAGGGAAGAAGAAATTGCGAAGGTTGTGAATATTCTCAGTCGCAAGAGTAAGAATAATCCGATTTTGGTAGGTGAGCCGGGGGTGGGAAAAACGGCAATCGTGCAGGGTTTGGCGAAACGAATAAATGACGGAGATGTACCAAGTAATCTGTCGGGGAAGAAGATTTATTCTTTGGACCTCGGGCTTATGATTGCGGGGACGGTTTTTCGCGGGGAATTCGAGTCACGGCTCAAAGATGTGATTGCTGAAGCGCAGGACGATCCGGATGTGATTCTGTTTATAGATGAAATACATACTATAATCGGTGCGGGCAATACTGGCGGGGCTGGTAGCTTGGACGCGGCCAATATTCTCAAACCGCCATTGTCGCGTGGAGAGATTTCTTGCATCGGTGCGACTACGATTGATGAATATCGCAAGCATTTCAAGAAAGATGCCGCTTTGGATAGGAGGTTTCAGATGGTTTTGGTTGAGGAGCCTACGGTTGAAGAGGCAAAGAAGATCCTTTTGGGAGTTCGGAGTTTCTATGAGAAACATCACAATCTTACGATAAGCGATGCTGCAGTTGATGCTGCGGTCGATTTGAGCCATAGATTTATCAATGATAGATTTTTGCCGGACAAGGCGTTGGATGTTCTGGATGAAGCGGCGGCACTGATTCGGAGCAAGTACGGAAACAAGAATTATTTTAAGGAAATCAAAGTACTTAGGTTGAGAGTTGACGAGTTGGAAGAAGAGAAAGAGGGGGAAGTGGAAAGCGAACAATACGAAAAGGCTCTTCAGGTGAAAACGGAGGAAGACGAGGTGCGAGGAGAAATAAAAAAGATGGACGAACTTCAGCAGAAGGAAAATGCGATGAAAATCAAAGTTCCTGTGACGGAGAGGGAAATCGGAGAGGTTATCAAGCAGATGACAGGAGTGCCGGTCAATGAACTTTTGAAAGAGGAGAAGGAAAAGCTGATGGGGATGGAAAAGGACCTTGAAAAGAGAGTTGTCGGGCAGAGAGAGGCGATTGAGAGCTTGTCGCGTGCGATTCGCAGGAGTCGTTCTGGTATCGCTGACGGAAATCGTCCAGTCGGGGTTTTTATGTTCTTGGGTCCGACTGGAGTGGGAAAGACCGAGTTGGTCAAGGCGCTGGCGGAAGAATTGTATAAGGATAAGAAGGCACTCATCAAGGTGGATATGAGCGAGTTTATGGAGCGTCATAATGTCTCTCGTTTGGTGGGTGCGCCGGCGGGATATGTCGGATTCGAGGAAGGTGGCAAGTTGACTGAGCAGGTTCGTCTGCATCCTTATTCAATCGTGCTTTTTGACGAAGTAGAAAAAGCGCATCCCGATGTGTTTAATATCATGCTTCAAATTTTTGAGGATGGAGAACTTACGGATGCGGCAGGGCATAAGGTGGACTTTAGAAATACCATTATCGTCATGACTTCCAATTTGGGGACTGATGAATTGACGGACGGGGCGAGTTGGGGATTCTTGTCTGACGAAGGCAGGGATAAAAAGAATGAGAAAGATGAGGCGAGGGAAAGATATATTGAGACAAAAGAGAGCGTTATTGAAAATCTCAAAGAAGAATTCCGCCCCGAATTTTTGAACCGCATCGACAAGATTTTGGTCTTTAACCCACTCAGCAGGAAGGATATCAAGACTATCTTGAAGAATAAATTTGGCGAATTTCAGAAAAGGCTTTTGGAAAAACAGGGAATTAAGATTGATATGGACACTAAGGTTTTGGAATATATTGCTGATAAAAGCTTTGATCCTAATGAGGGTGCGCGGCTTGTAAGACGCAATCTGCAGGATATGATCGAAGATCTGGTGTCGGAGAAGATAGTGGGGGATGAGATCAAAGCGGGGAACAAGGTCAGAGTTTCGTTACAACAGGATAAGATTATCATAAGATGATAATCTTATCCCTGCTTGACCCTGCGCAGAAAGCTTGATAACAGAATATTTATATCTTATAATTTACAAAAAGAGGCTTGATTATGGAAGCTAAGAAAATCCTTAAGTATGTAATCGGAGGGATTATCATATTGCCCCTTGTCTTAAAGGGGTTCTGCAGTGACATAAAGGACTATTATTCGCAAAGACAATATTATAAATGTTGCAGGAAAAAGTAATAATTCCTGATTTTTATTGTATTTATATTTTTAGTACGGTATCTACTAGTCAGTTACAATTTTTAACAATAAGTATGTAATTCGCAATTGATTCCTAAATAGAGATTGGCTACAAAATTAATATGGAGGATGAAAAGTGTTTAAAGGCTTACCAGCACATATAGCAGCATCATTGATAATCTGTTTAGCGTTGCTTGTGTTTTTATGGTATTCTTTGCGATTACTGTAGTAAAAAAACTGTGAAGCTGGAGAAGTTAAGGAAAGAGGGAAGGACTGAGAAAGTTAGAGACTTGTATAATTTAAGTTCATTATTTGTGGCAGTGAAACTCTTTCTCATCGTTTGGCTTTCTTACACGATATCGCGATTTTTAATGGGCTTCAGGATCCTCGACCTCCTCTTCTAAATGGTGAGGTTAAAATTACGCTGGTAGATTTTTTTATACTAACCCTTTTTTTGTTTGTTGTTTTTTTTGATATAATAAAATATATAAATAATTTTTATGCAAAAATTCCTTAATTCAATTTACAAGAACATCCTTGATATAATCTTTCCGATTCATTGTTTTGGGTGCGGAAAGAATCGGGAAGATTTGCTGGCGCGGGATCGGTGGATATGCCCGGACTGCCTTCTAAAGATAAATTTGCGGAAAGAGCAGGTTTGCCCTTTCTGTGAAAAGGAAAGTGAGGGAGGCAAAACGCATTTCAAATGTCGCGACGAGACCTCTCTTGATGGTTTATGGGTGGCGGCTCATTATGATAAGCTAGTTGAGAAAGCCGTCCATGATTTTAAGTTTAAATTTTTTCGGGGCATCTCTCATCCGCTTTCAGGGATGATGGAGAAAAGCCTTTTTGAGGCGGAGGAATTCGGAGATTTTCAGGATATGTTGCTTATAAGTTCCGCGAAGGAAGACGAGGAGGGTATATACATGGACGAGGAAAGAAATAAAAAAGTGGAGACCGTGATGATCCCTGTTCCGCTTCATAAGAGAAGGTATAATTGGCGCGGCTTTAATCAGTCTGCACTGATTGCCCAGGGTGTTTCTGACAGGCTTGGCATAGCGGTTCGTGAAGATATCCTGATGCGTGTGAAAAATACGAAGCCGCAAAGCAAGACTTCGGATGGTGAAGAGAGGAGAAAAAACATAGACAACGCTTTTGATTGTGCGCGTCCGGAGGAAATAAAAAACAAGAATGTCATATTATTAGACGATATTTGCACGACTTCTTCGACGCTCAACGAATGTGCGAAAGAATTGAAGAAGGCCGGGGCAAAAAGTGTTTGGGGTTTGGTTGTGGCGAGAAGATAAAATAAGGTTTGAATGTTTTTATCGAACGGGAAAGAGAGGCTGATTCCTTTGGCTTGCCATAAAGGTATTTTTATGCTACAATGCGAGCAGGGTGAAATAATTTTCGCCTTTTTATTTTATCAAATATATAAATGCCAGTTATCCCAAACAACTATCCGACAAAAAAGAAGAAACGCGTGGGATTTGTTCCGCTGTTTTTATTTCTACTACTTTTTGTTTTTTCGACAGTCAGTTTCTTTGATATTTTTGCATTGGAAGCGGAAATGGTGACTTCGCAACAAATAAAGGCTAGTGAGCAGATAGAAATCGTGTTTAATCAGAGAGTTATTTCTGTGGAGAAAGAAAATATCGTTATAATTCCAGAAGTAGATTTTTCTTTCGTGCTTTCCGAAAATCGTAAATCTTTATCGATTTCTGCGGATCATGGATTTGTTCCAGAACAGAAATATGAAGTGATTTTGAGCGGAGTCAGGGGGATGAGTGGGGTGGTTTTAGACGGAAAGATTTTTATATTTTATACAGAAGAAGGAGTTAGTGGTACTTTGGATGTTTCGGGTGCTGATTATATGGGATTTAGTGAAATGGAACTTTCCGAAAATAGATATATTGTGCCTGAGAGCTCGCAGGTCAAAGAAGAGATAGAGATTGTCCCTTATATAACAGAGGGAAAATATATTGACATCAGTATATCAAACCAGGTAATGACAATTTTTGAGGACGGCTTTAAGGTGAATGAATTTTTGATTTCTACTGGAAGATACGGAATGTCCACTCCGCTCGGAGAATTTTCAGTGAAAAGTAAGGAGGTTAACCATTGGTCTAATCGATATAAGCTATGGATGCCATATAGTATGAATTTTTATGGCCCCTATTTCATCCATGAGCTTCCTTATTGGCCGAACGGCTATCACGAAGGAGAGGAGCATCTGGGGACAAAAGTTTCTCATGGGTGTATTCGTCTTGGTATCGGTCCTGCAAGATATGTCTTCGATTGGGCGGAGATCGGAACGCCGATTTATGTCCATTAGAATAAAATGTTTAAAAATAAAAAAACGCCTCGTAGACGTTTTTTTGTTGCTCTCAAAACCATATCATACCCTCAAATCATTCTTGATCTTAAGTAATAACTTCTTTACCTCTTCCACCTCATCATAGTCGTAAATAGATACTGGCAGGGCATCTGGATTTATCTTCTTAAGCTCTTTTAGTTTTTTTGCTTTTTCTTCCTTGTCTAAGAGATCAGTTTTAGTTAAGAAAATATATTCTTTCTTTTCTTTGAGTTCTGGGGCATATTTTATAAGTTCGCTTCGGATGATTTCATAATCTTTCTTGAGGTCTTTAGATTCTGCTGAGATACAGTGAATCAAGACATTAGTGCGCTTGATGTGACGGAGGAATTTTGTCCCGAGCCCCTTGCCTTCAGATGCTCCTTCTATAAGTCCAGGAATATCGGCAATTATAAGACCGTAGAAATCCCCCAGATTGGGCTCTAGCGTGGTGAAAGGATAGGCGGCAACTTTTGCCTCTGCCTTAGTTATGGCATTGAGCAGACTCGATTTTCCTGCACTTGGAAATCCGATGAGTCCTATCTGGGCAATGAGTCTCAGCTCTAGGGTGATGTTGAATTCTTCCCCCGGTTTGCCCTGTTCCCATTCTTTAGGGGTAGTATTGGTAGATGAGCGGAAAAACCAGTTCCCTCTTCCTCCTTTTCCGCCTTTTGCCAAGAGAATCTTATCATCGGGTTTCAAAATCTCAAAATCTCTTCTGGTATCAAGATTGTGTGCAATCGTCCCGATCGGCACTTGTAAAATCAGATCTTCTCCACTTCTGCCGTCCAATAGCCGATTTTGCCCGTCTTTCCCGTCCTCGGCTGGGAATTCTTTCTTAAAACGGAATTTATTGAGTGCGGTCAGATTTGAGGTAGCGGTCATATAAACACTTCCACCTCTCCCCCCGCTGGCGCCGGTCGGTCCGCGTCCGCCTTTACTTTTATCAAAGGCAACACAGCCGTCTCCTCCTTTTCCTGCGGCAATTTTGATTCTTACTTCATCTATGAGCATAAAAATAGTTTAATGATTTATCACATTTAAATTAGCATCGTTGGAAAGCATTTAAACAGCAAAGCCGACGATTGTTGTGCTTTTCATACTCTAGCATCTTGCCAAACAAAAAACAAGGAATAGTCCCTCGTTCTTTGCTTTTATCTAAAAGGTTTTAGAATTGGTCGTTTCCGCCAAATCCGGAATCGTCACTCTTGAATCCTTCTTTTTTTTCTCTGGCTTCGCTGACAGTAATCGTTCTGCCGCCCATTTCTGCGCCGTTCAGTTTTTCGATAGCTGCCTGGGCTTCCTCTTCGGTTGCCATTTCAACAAAACCAAATCCTTTTGATCTACCTGACATCCTGTCAATGATGATGATTGCAGATTCTACATTTCCTGCTACAGAAAAAAAGTCCTTCATTTCATCTTCGGTGGCTCTGTAAGGGATTCCACCTACATATAATTTCTTTGCCATGTTTCTTTTCAATGATGTTTGATAAATGTGTAAGACGACCTTTTGGGGGGACTTTCGAACTGTAGCTTTTGGATTTTCGATATAAACACGATTAAGCAAAAAACTAAAACTAAAGAAACCCTTAAAAAACTTACACTGCCTGTATGTTACAATAAAAAATAAAAAATGGCAAGTAAATTGACAAAAACTCTCAAAAATGGGGACTTTTCATTGGATTTTGGACTTTTTTTGTGTTAGGATAGATATATGAATTTTTAATATAAAATATATGAAAAATATAAGAATTGAAAGAGTGGTTAATTTTATTTTTGAGATGGGACATCTTAAGCGTGAAAAGAATCGGGGGTTTGCTTTGGCAGGAGTAAAAGAGCCTAATGCTATCGCTGAGCACTCGCTTTGTGCTGCTCAGATCGGTTTCATTTTGGCGGAGATGGAAAATGACAAGGCGGGTGAGGAAATTGTTTCCGCAGAAAAAGTTGCTGCAATGATGATAGTTCATGATAACGCGGAGGCGAGGGTGGGAGATCAGCATAAGGTGGGGGCGAGATATTTCAGTAAGAAAGAGGCGGAGCAAAAAGCTTTCGATGAACAGGTCGAAGGTCTGGGGGAAAGAATTGAAGTGAAGTGGAAAGGATATCTGGAGGAGCATGATAACAGAAATACTAAGGAGGGTGTTGTTGCTCAAGATGCTGATTGGCTGGAAGCAGCCTTTCAGGCCAAAGAATATTTGGACTTGGGATATGAGAGTGCATAAGTATGGATCTCCAATGTCGAAGCGGCAGTGGAGACAGAATCTGCAAAAGAGATATTGAAAGTGATGCGTGATACGAAATTTACCGATTGGTGGAAAGATCTCAAGAAGATGACTTATGAGAAGTTGAAATGATTTTTTGTTTTTACTTTTCTTGTTGCATTTTGTCATTCCCGTGAAGACGGGAATCTAGAATTAGATTAGGTAGAAAATAAGAAAGTATGGATTCCCGCCTACGCGGGAATGACACGAGAAGAAGATGATGTGTGAAGAATGGATTATTAATAATTGTACTTTCGATTGCATGTTTTATATAAAATCCATGTTTTCACGCCCTTTTGGGTGTGGTCCATGCAGTCTGCTGTTTACAAAAGACATTTTTTGGTGTATACTTAAGTCATAAGAAAGTTCAAATCAGAAAGGGTGGTTCACTCTTTTTGGTTTGAACTTTTTTATTTTATAAATTAAGCGCAACAGTCTATAAAAAAAGATTATTGCGAAGGAGAAAAATTATGGGATTTGAAAATCCTGAGAAAATGCCAAGTAATGAAAGTGAAGATACGGCTAAAAGGTCGGAAGTTTACAGGCAGATGCTTGAGGATCAGGAAAACCAGCAGAAAACACCGGGAGCTGAAGAAAAACTGGGTGGTGAATTTAAATCGGGTAACCTTGAAGCAGATAAGGATGAAGCCGAGCAGAAAGCTGGGGGAGGTGAGGGGGAATATAGCGTAGGTCCTGATGGAATAATATATTTAAATCGTTCAAAAGGATAAATCAGAACCTAAAAGTGAATAGCGATTAATAGATTGTTAAAGATTTTAAATAAACAAAAACAGCATTTTTTTCAAAACGCTGTTTTTTTGTATAGAAATTTTTAAGCCACCCGTTTTAATATCTGTTTTACTAATTTCTTGTTTTTGACAGCGGGCACCAAGGCGGCGAAAAATAAGTTGCGCAGTGGGCCTATTTTTAGGAGGGTACTCATTGCTTGATTTTGTAAACGCTTTGTCTCTAGCAGCTCTTTGATTTTCGGTGCCTTATATTTTTCATTGAGGATAGTTTTTGCCACTTCTTCGCCGGAAATAATTGCTTGATAGATTCCTTCACCGGTCAGTCCAGATCCCAATCCTGCTGCATCGCCGGCTAGGAATATGTTTCCGAATTTATATCCGCGATAATCGTAATTAATCGCGTATCCTTCAAATTTACCTTTTGATATATCAATCTCATTTTTACGCAGCCATTTATCGAAATTTTGTTGCAATGTTTTTGCAGACAGATTGCGGGGGTCGCACATACAGCCGATTGATACATAGCCTTTATGTGGAAATATCCAGGCATACCAGGCTTTAAAAAGTTTTGAATCGAAAAAGAATTCCAGCTCTTTATATTTTTCGGTTGGGATTATATATTGGATGGCGATAGCAGTTTCTTTGGTTTCGATTTTTAAGAATCTTCTTATTGCGGAAAAAGATCCATCGGCTCCGACCAGATATTTATAGTTTATGGCGAAAGAATCATTAATTGTCACCTTGTCTTTATCAATTGCAATCGCTTTGCAGTTTGTTTTTATCGTCACATTGGCCGAGTCTTTTAGTTTTTGCAATTGCCAGTTTGCGAATTTTTCGCGGTCGATAGTGCAAATCATATCATTGTCATCCTCTATTGTCGTTTGGGCTAGTGGGGTGTGTAATGTCATCTTCTTGAATCTGACATCTAGGAGTTGCTTGGGAATTTTGATGTGGCTGAGGTCCTTACGGGTCAGCCCTCCAGCACATACTTTGGGGCCGATGATATCTTTTTGTTCTAGTACTAGAACTTTTAAATCGCTTTTGGAAAGTTCGGTTGCGCAGGCAAGTCCTGCCGGTCCAGCGCCGATAATAACGATATCATAATTTGTTTTAGCTTCTTCCATTTTTATGTGATTATTTTTTCTTTCCCAGTGAATAGCCGACTAGGGCTAATGTGAAAATTGTGGTGATTACAAATAGGATATATCCTGGATAAACACTTTCTTCTTGGGGTGAGGTTGATTGTTTTTGTTCACCGGAGAGGCTATCCGATGCGTTTGATTTCTCGATTACCTGGATATCCCGCAAAAAATATCCAGCCATATGTTCGTCTCCGTTGAAACTCACAATTCCATTAATTTCATCTCCTTTTTCTATAGGATTGGTGGCGAACTCTTGTGCGGATAAAATTTGTCCAGCTCCTTCGATTTGTTTCGCGTAATTCTCGTCATTGCATCCAGTATCATTCTCTTGATTGTGGGGAGCTATACTTTTTATATTCAGATTTACGGCATAATATCCTGTTTGGTCAGAGGCGTCTATATTTAGGACAGTGGCTTCTATTACACAGGTTCGAATCAATGCCGGTGAGGCTGGAATATTTGTTTGGTCTGCTAATGCTGTGCGGTTTCTTTCGGCAGTAAATATCACTGCTAAAAGCATGGTGGCCAATATAAATATTTTTTTATCTTCATTTTTTTAAGATTGTTTATAGCGGACGGGGTATAGTTAAGAATCTAGCTTGTAGAAAACTTAGAACCTATTGCAGCTCGTGTCTTTCTTTTAAAATCTCTATTTTTTCTTGCATCGCCGTTTCTATATCGATGTCATAGATGTTGGCGAGTGCGCTTAGCAGCAGGAAGATATCTGCGAAATCCTGTTTCAGGCTTTCCTCATCAAGAGCTTGATTGCGAAGCGCGGGGCGGTTGATGTCAACTGCTAATTCCCCGATTTCTTCGATCAGTTGCGCGAAGGCAAGTTGCGGATCACGATCAATTTCATATTTTTCGTCGATGCGTGCGGTAAGTTCTGTGCAAATTTGCTGTAAATCTTTTGTTTCCATAGTTTTTATAGTTTATTTTGGTTAATTATTTCTTGCATAAGATCGCCATATTTTCTTTTTTCTACAATCAAGTCTTCTCCGATTCTTTGGAGAAAATCTACACATTCTTGTTTAGCTGCGTCTTTGTCATCGTTGTAGTTGACCATTTTCTCTATTTCGATAAAATAGCCGAGCTGCTCCACATTGTCCATGGCAATTTCAAGATTTTCATAGGAATAGAAATTTCTCTGTTTTGCTATGGTGAAAGCTTCTTCAAAACCGAGTTTTGTGAGGAACGCTGTTCCGATGTTTGCATCGCTCAAATTTGAGACGATTTCCATCCCTCCTTTTTCCCGTGAGATTTCTTTAAATTCCAAAATGCTGACATCGTTGATTGTTCTGATTCGCGCGCTCAAGCCGCCCTCAATAATCATATTATCTTTGTCCAAGAACTGTTTGTGGCCGAAGATGCGGTCGATTTGCTTTTGGGATTTGATAAATTTTGCACCGAGTTTTTCTAAACTTGCCTTTATTTTTTCAGGATTTTCAATCTTGGCCCTGATTTCGATTTCAATCATATTTTTATTAGCTTAAGAAATAAATATCTTTAAGGAGTTTTCTAGATTGGGTGTGGTTGAGAATTCTTTTATTTCTTTTGGTGTAACCCATCGATAGTCTGTATGTTCCCAATCTAATGATATTACAGGTAGTCGGTTTAGTCGAGCGAGGCAGGGGATGATGATCCAAGTTCTGTCTATCTCCTGATCGATAAGCTCATAGGATGGGGCGATGCAGATATCCTTTATCATTTTCTTGCTTAATCCTAATTCTTCACGAAGTTCTCCCATTATTTTTTCTTTAATCGAGGTTACCTCGTCAATATACCCGGTTACTGAATTCCACTTTTCTTGGTAATCACCAACCTCCTTGCTTCTTTTCAGAAGTAGAATTTTTCCTTGATATTCAACGAAACAGTTTAGGACTGGCGCTCTTTTTGAGTTGGTATAGTCGATGCGTCCGTCGGGAAAATGGGGGAGTGTGTCGGAAAATTTTTGTAACAGGTCTTTAATATTTATTTCTTCACTTTCGATTTCCATATCTTGAAAAAAATTTAAAGTTTGGCGGATGATTTGTAATGATATAACCAATAAACGGAATGGCTCGGAAGATTTTCCTATTTTTTCAGTATGACTATATTGATTTGCGGTCTGGCGAAGAAGCGCATGGGGACAAAAGTATTGCCGATTCCGTTTGAAACGAGGATTTTGGTGTCTCCTTTTTCAATTATTCCGGTCAGATATTTCTGTCCGTATCCAGAGGGCAGGTAGAAGGCCCAGAGTCCGAACAAAGTCATCTGTCCGCCATGATTGTGTCCGGAAAGCATTAGGTCTATGTTGTCCATTTCAAGTTCTTCCGCTAGTCCGGGGTCGTGTGCGACTAGGACGGAAAATTCTTTTGAGGCGATTCCATCCAAGAAAGCTTCATTTTTTTCAAGGGGAGAGCTCCATCCGATGCCATTTAACCGGATTTTTTCATCGCCGACCTCTATCCACTCCGCATCATTACCAAGGATTGTGATGCCGGCTTTTTTCATACTCGCTAGAGTAAGTCTGTAATTTTCCCATTCGTCATGGTTTCCAGTGACGGCATAGACTCCTAAAGGAGCTTCCAACTTCGAGAGTTCTTCAAAACAGGGTTCTATATATTTTGTATCTCCGTAAATGTAGTCTCCTCCGAGGATTATAAGATCCGGGTTCTGTCGGTTGATTCTTGCAACTATATCGGCGACTCTATCTCTGTCGAAAAATCTTCCGTGATGTATGTCGGAAACAAAAACGATTTTCTTGCCTGAAAAGTTTTGTGGAATATCGCTGTCTTGGATGATAATCGTTTGTTCTTCGATAAGATAAGGCTCAACGAGAGAATATAAAAAACAGACCAGAATAAAAATAAGTAGTATTTTTATGAACCTTTTAAATTTAGATGATTTTTTCTTGCGGATTTTCATATTGTAAACATAATAGCTTTATTTTAGCAAAATTAGCGATGCAAGCAAATAAAACAGATATCAATAAAAGACGGTTATCATTTCGAGCGGATATGAGAAATTCAGGAAACGGGCAAAACCGTTTGTTCGGTCTTTTTTAGAAACAGCTTTCTTTGTTTGAAATTGCAGAATATAGAAAAAATAAATCCCCTCTTTCAAAGGAAAAGGGGATTGAAGAAGTGAATGTTGTTTTTAAGTTAGTCCGTGTCGTGTTTGCTCAGACAAAAGTGGCAGCCGTTATAGCCTTGAGCGATGGCTTCTTCGGTCGAATCGAAATGCACCTTGTATCCTGGGTTGATGACCGTTGCCCACTTGCATTTTGGCGGTGAATCTCTCGGATGTTGGAGTTTCCGACTGTCGATAATTTTTTAAAATAGTGTCTGGGAATCGAATCTCTTTTCCCCAGTCTACGCCCCAGAATTCTCCGAGTTCTTGGCGGTCGTTGGAAGAATGGCTCAGGGTCTTGAAGATTGAGCTGACGATACAAGCGCAATTTTCGTTCGGAAGAGGATATTTCACTCTGTCGCCGATTTTGAAGTGTTTATTGAAGTCGAAGACTTTTTTCAATATGGCGTCCATAAGTCCTTCGTAGGAATAAAAAATGGATAAGGCTAGATTGCAGGGCGTGCGGTGTCCTTGATAGCCGTGGTCTTTGGAAAAATAGCCAGTGTGATCCTCTTTGGCGATTTAGTGAATGGACTTTCTGTCGGCTTCAGGGCTGAAATTGGTTTTTATATAGTTAGTTCCTTCTCCTTTTCCTGCGCCCATAGTCGAGTAATATATGGTTAGGTTTTTGTCGTTGATTTCAGTGAAATATTCGATAGCCATTTTTCTGTAATGTGTTTAGCTTGCTCTTCGTTTTTATAAATAAAGGCAATGAAGTGGTGGTTGCCGATGAAAAATCCTTCCATATCGCATGAAGACCAACGGGCTCCAGTAATAGCGGAAAGGGAAATAGTATTTTTCATATTTTTATTCAAGTGTAATGTTTTTATTTCTTTGGATTAATGATTACGGGATAATGTGTTTTTTAATTGTAGTGTCAGTTATCAAATTATTTGTTGATATATATGTGTCTGCGGTCTTGGATAGATTCGCGGATAGGAAAGAAGATATTTCTGGTCCTTTTTTATTCCAATAAGGATTGTAATTTGCACAAGAACGAAGATTGATAATGTCGATATTATCAGCAGACCTTCTTTGTCTTTCATTTTTTGTTTTTTGCAAATAGTAGTTATGCGGATAGGGCCACTAGAAAATAACTTTATTTTTATTATAAAATTTTTTTTATGTTCTTATTAAACCGTTTATGAATTTGTTTCTGTATAGAGAAAATATAAAAAAATAAACGCTATCTGGCGATTATTTCTTTTGATGTGAGTCTATGAATTTTTTCAATAAGCTGTCAATTTCGGATATGTCCTTATATCTTTCTGTTATAATTATGTTATTTCCGGCTATCATCGCTGAAAGGCGCTTTCCATTTTCTTTGCGAAAAAGACATAGTACGGGTTTTCCTATATTTTCTGCCCTTGCTATTTCATACCCAACTCCTAGACTGGGAGTGGTTACTTCGGCGACGACAATATTACATTCTTCTAGAAATTGCATACCTCTATGGAAAATCAGCTCGTCCAGGTGTTCATATTCACCCTTGTCAGAAAGATCTTGGTTTCCAATATGTTCGGTCAGAACCGTTCCGTGCTTTTGA
Source organism: Minisyncoccota bacterium (assembly GCA_028691985.1). Taxonomy (GTDB): domain Bacteria; phylum Patescibacteriota; class Minisyncoccia; order JAHIHE01; family JAGLIN01; genus JAQUYG01. The sequence goes on along the minus strand of JAQUYG010000014.1, from coordinate 8,043 downwards.
AGAATATTTATAATGTTTGCATAGATTTTCTTGTCGTCGCGTCCGCCGCGAATCGAAGCGGCAAAGTATATTTTCATAGCTTACTATTATAAAAACCAATAATTTATTATCCCAAGGACAATTATAAAAGTCATAATTATAGAAGAGATGAAGAGTCCGATTTGTCCAGCGTTTTTATAGGCCCTATGACTGGAATAAAGCCAGAAGGGTTGGGAGAATAGGGCAAAAACCAATCCCCACTCGGGATATTTAAGGCTAGTTAAGGCGAATCCCGAAATTGTGAAAAAGGGAAGGGCAAATTGTGAGATTGAGTTGAATAGTTTTTTGTTCATTATCTGTTATATTTATTAGTCCTCTGAGTCTTCTTGTTGCTTATGTGTTTCGTACTCTTGCCTCACCTTGGGAAATATTTTCTAACAATCTATTATTGAGGTCAGAGACGACCCAGGCGTTCTCAGCTTTTTTCTAAGATTCGATCCACTTAGAGATTTTATCTTGTGCTAAGGGTCTTTTTTCTCCTATTATATTCAGTTTCCTGGCAGCTTCTTTTATATATTCCTCAAATTCACCCTCTATCCTTCTTTCATCCATAAGATCTTCTCTGGAAATAAAATGGAATTCTTTTTCGGGAGCTTCTTCTTGCTTTGCATCGTTATATTCCTCTTTGTCAAGATTAAAAGAAGGTTTCTATATAAAGTCATTTTTTAAGTTTACTTGTTAATGTCGTTTTATTATAACACAAAATATAATTATAAAAATAACGCCATATCGCCAGTGCCGAACCTATTGCGACTATTTTGTTTTCTAATGCCATCTGGATGGCTGATTTTAAATTGACTAAAACCACCTTAATATCCTCAACCCTTCTTCCTTGTAATCAATTTTTAATCTGATTTTTCTATGCTGTCTGTATATATATCTTGCGGCTCAATTGTTCATAGGTTTTGTAAAAAGATCCGAGTTTGGTCAAATCTCCAGTGTAGATATAGCCGGTTTCTTCTTCAAATTCTTTTTCAGCTGCGTTTTCAGTCTTTTTTTCCTCCTCAACTTTTTCAGATAACGGCATTGTCTAGTCATAATCATTTTTGTCTTCTGTTATCGCAATAACCATGGCTGAATCTGAGCTGTCCCAATATGTCCATTCTTTTTGCTCTCCGTTGGGAAATTCTATCAAATCTTTTTTGACACGAAAATGTTTGGAGTTATTGATGATTTTAGATTTTAAGCGGTGTCATTTTTATATATCTTGGATAAAAAATATTCTCTTAAGGGCATTATATAACGAGAGGCGGAAATGTGGAAATCCTGTCAGTTTGGGTAAATAAAAACAGCGACCGTAGTCGTCATTCTAGTTCACCTTTGTATAGGGAAGGGATATAATCCCAAGATTTTTGATTGTCCTCTATTTGCTTTCGGAATTTCTTCTTTGGACAAATTTCAGACTGGTGATCTTGATCATATACTCTTCCGCGTTGGAAGCCCCGATCTCTTTGATGAATGCAAAATCAAGTTTCTGCATCACTTCAAATTCTTTGCGCATCGCTTCTTCGTCTTGTCGGGTAATGTCTGCTTTTGGAGAAGCGACTCTCTGGAGCTCAGGTGAAAAACCTTTATTCTGGTTTCTCATAATCTTTTAATTAAGTGATTATTTTTAGAGCTTTCTAGGAGTATACACCTAAAATGAAATCGTGCCAAGGGCAGGTGTGGATAAGTTTTGGCAGCGGAATTATTTGCCGTGGTGAAAGAAAATTTCGTACTTTACTCTTTCCGTCTTGCAGAAATCAGCAATTTCTTTTTCTGTGTTTTTCCAGTAATCATTCGGGGTGAAATATATTTTTTCATATTCTTTTAATAAATTGGGACGATGGTCTTTGAGCCATATCTTAATGGGCAGCCATAGTGATCTGGAAGCGTTAAGATTTTCGAACATGTAATAGTCGGTGGCGTGGCGGGTGGAAAGGATGATCTTTTTCCAGTCGGTAAGACAGGGGAGAATAGGGCCTAAAAAAACATAGGTTTCGATTTCGTTTTCTTTTAGTTTTTCAAGCGCGCGAATGCGATTTTGGACAGGCGAGGCGAATGGTTCGATTTTGCGGCGCAGATCTTCGTCGAGTGTAGCAATAGTAATGCCGACACGGCAGCTCTTGAATTTTTTGATAAGATCAATGTCTCGCAGGACAAGATCGGACTTGGTGAGAATTTCTAAATCTGTTTCAAGCGGAATAAGCTTTTCTAAGATTTTGCGCGTTATTTCGTATTTTCTCTCAATCGGCTGATAGGCGTCGGTAACGGAAGAGAGAAGAATTGTCTTGCCTTTGTATTTTTCCGATTTCTTCGGAACAAGTTCAGACGCGTTTATCTTCACATCTACGAACTCGCCCCACCCCTCTTCATGCTCTGTGAATCTCTTCATAAATCGCGCGTAGCAATAAAAACAGTGATGCATACAGCCCACATAGGGATTTATCACATAATCGGTCTTTGGCAGATTGGATTTGGTGATTATGGACGAGGCTTTGATTTCGGATATTTTGGGCATGGATTATTTTAGTAATGCGTATGATATTTTGTCATTCCGAGCTTGTCGAGGAATCGCTTCACTACATTTAAATGATATAATATATTTTGAGCGGTAATGAAGGGATCCTTCGGCTCCGCTATCGCTCCGCTCAGGATGACAGAAAGTGTAATATAAAATGTTGTTGAAATATAGAGGTAGGAAGATAATTATAATAGGTCATTATATAAATCTTTCCAATGTGGGTTGAACTTGTTTACTAGATTTTCTTTCTTTTTCCTGCGCCATTTTTTAAGCTGTTTTTCTCTTTCAATCGCATCATAAACCTGATTGTATTCTTCATAGTAGACATAGACAAGTTTTTTACAACTATATTTTTTTGAAAAGCCTTCAATTTTTCCTTCTTTATGCTGCGCTGTTCTTACCTGTAAATTGCCAGTCATTCCTATGTATAAAGTACCGGTTTCACTTGCCATTATATATACATAGAAGCTGTATTTTTTAGTCATTTTTTATTTTTATATAATATCAAAATAAATCTCTGTCATTCCGAGCTTGTCGAGGAATCGCTTCACTATGTTTAAATTATATAATGTGGGTTGAGCGGCAATGAAGGGATCCTTCAATTCCGCGGAGTTTATCCTCACGAAAGTAAGGACTTCGCTCAGGATGACAGAACAATCAACGATTATCTTTCAATATGTCTTCTGCTTTTCTAATTATTTCCAAGCTATCAATCGAATTATAAAACTTGATTTTCTCGACATCTTTGATATCAATCCACTCTGCGGCGTTGGCGTATTCCTTTTCTGATTCGCTGAAAAATTCGGTGGAGATTTCGCCCCCGGTGATTTCGCACAGGAAATATACAAGCACAGAATTTACGCATTGTCCTTTCGTGGTCTTGTAAAAAGAAGTCTCGCAATGGACGACTTCTTTTTTCTCGACATCAAGGCCGGTTTCTTCTTTCACTTCGCGCAAGAGCGCTTCTTCGACGGTCTCTTCAATTTCGACTCCGCCGCCAGGAAAATCGTAGCCATCCCATTGTCCGGAAAGAAGAATCTTGTCATCTTTGATAATTACGCCATACACTGACGGCCTGAATTTCAACTCCGAAGAATCAACCTCATATTCTTTGTCATTTATATCGTGGCAGATAACTTTTTTATTTAACATATTTTTATAAATAATTATAGCAACCGGATAAATTTTGTGTTGCTTTTGACATAAGATGATGTCGGCTATATATATGAATGATTGTGCGGGATAAAGTCTGTTATTTCGCTACTTTTCTTATTCTTTTTGTAACTGCGTCTTGATAAAGGCGAAAGGCCTTGCGTTTTTCTTTGGCGTAGATGTAGGGCGTGCCTAGGATTTCACCGCATTTGGGACATTTGAGCGGCGGGATATCCTTGAGATTTTCGTGTTGCAGTCCGGTCAATTCTTCTGGAGAGAAAATACGGTCTGAATACATCCTGCGCAAGTTTCCCGGCCCGTCTTTCTGATAGATAGCTACAGATGTCTCGCATTTGCGGCACATGATGTCGAGCATTCTTGAATAGCCGCCGCGCGCAGATTTATATTTGTCGCGTTTTATGGAATAGGACATGGTCATGATTTATTTTCTTTTCTTGATTATAGGATAATTTTTCACCAAAGTAAAAATCCGGAGCGGGTCCGGATTTTTCTAAAAAATTGTTTTATTTTATCAGGAATTCATTTGAATATATCTCTTCGGCATCGGTGATGGCGAAAGGATCTTCTTTTGATATTTCAGTGCCGTAAGTAAAAATAAATCGGTATGTTCCATTCGGGATGCGTTCGACCGTTCTTGCTTCAAAGAGACTGGCTGTCCGGAAGGGGCATATATTCTGACTCCACTCGTCAGAAAGTTCTTCTCCTGCTTTGAATTCAGCTGGAAAACTCCTTTCATACAGCGCGATCTGACAAGCTTCTCCCGCATCAGCATATACTATCTGGAAGCTGCTGTCTTCATCATAGTTTGGATCTATCCATTCTCCATTTTCAAGATATTCGATACCCCAGAAATGACTTTCCGGATAGCTATAGAAAATATCTTTACTCAAGTTATTCTTGGCAACAATTTTTATTTCTTCGCCTTCCTCATATTCTGTTTTATCTGTTGAAATCGTTACTTCCTCTTCATCAGCATATTCTTCTTGGAAATAAGCCGAGGCTTTCTTCTTGAGTGATTCGGAAACCAAAGTGCTGTCATAATCGGAGATTATTTGGCGAATATCTTCAGGAAAGATACTTGCGATGCTGTCGGAATAGTCAGTTCCATCTTCCGGCGCGGTGTGGGAGAATCTATTGATATCATAGAAGGACAACTCGTTGGGATATTCGATCTTGATCGGAACGGAGACCCCGCTAAGCTCTTTCAGTTCTCCTTTCTTGAGAGCGAACTCTCCGCAGCGCGCCCATATGTATAGTGGGAAGAGGTCCTGCTCGCTGCCGAGGTTATCTATCATGCAGAAGTTCTGGCTCTCATCTTCGGTCTGCCAACTGAATTCTTTTTGTGTAAGCAGATAGTCGATGATGGCATCTTCGGTTTCTTCATTACCGAAACCTACGAGGGATTGTTTGCCGTTTACTACGTCAGAGTCTTCTGATCCTTCCGGCGTCGGAGCCGTGACTTGTTTAGGATTTATCAGGCTGAAAACTAAGGCGCCAATAATCATGATTGAGAAAACTGACAGACTTAGCAGGGCTAATTTTTTTATACTCATTTTTGTTGTTCTTAATTGATAAATGAGGTAGGCGATATATCGCAAACAGATTAACTAAAATAACTTTGTGTCCTAATCATAATATTTTAGATTGTCAGTGTCAATTAAAAGGACTTGAGACATAAGTTAGGATTTTTATGTCTTTATTGGGTTAAACATGTTAGGATAAAATAAATAAAAAAACAGCAGGAAATAAGGGGGGTTTATGTGTTGAGAAAAGGAAAGGTAAAGACGGTTATTATTTATCGATGTATTTCGTGTGATTGGCAAATAAAATTTATCGTGCGGACAGCAGTTGACGACACTTCAGATACTTCATAGCGGACGGAATATTGGAAATGTACTAGCTGTGGAAGGAGATATAGTAGAGAAATCTGCGGCGGTAAAACTGGAGAGTTTAAGGATTGTACTGAAGAGCTTTCAGGTATCGCTGATAGGGGATTGAAAGATATCACTCCTTTTTTTGTGGGTCTATATCGAAAGACATCCTAAAAGAATGGCGTCTCAGGCATAAAAGATAAAAAGCAGGCGTGAGAAGAATATAAAAAAATGCAAAATAAAAGAATGGGGACTTGCCGGACTATATATCAGGTAAAGCCCTCCTTTTATTACCTTTTTAATCAGATATATCAAAGCGATCTATATGAATCATATTTGCGCGATGATTACTGTGTAATTCTTGCCATATTTCTTGGCACATTTGGGGCAGGTGGTGTACCACATGTACCATTTCTTGATTTCAAATCCCTGTGCTTTGGCGTATTCTCTGAAATCGTCACACCATTTCTCCGTGTCTTTGAATTGTCCTTCATAGACCTTGCTCAGGAATTTTCCCGAGAGAGTGACATTCTTCGCATAAGCAATTTCCTTGTCGACTGCCAGATACACATCCATATTCCACTTGGAAGTGTGGTCGGATAAACAAAGCTGTTCCGGAGTGTTCGCGCCGGCTTTTTCTACCTTTGTAATAATCCGTTTCATGGTTCGACCGAATCCAATCGGCATATAAAAGACGGTCCTTACTTTGTCTTTGATGAATTTTTTATTATTCCATTCAAAAATCTTGCTATCCCACGATGTCGGATCGAATTTGGGACAGCACTGTTTTCCCTCTTTTTGATTTTTCATATTTTTGTCTTTAGGTTTTATATTTAAGAATTGTCAAAAACGATCGGTTATGTGGCAATTCCACCCAAAAACTGTCTCCTTGATATTATTATATAACAATATATTTTAAATAAAAACAATAACGCTATTTAGTAGCGTTATTGTTGGATTTGGCGAAGTTATATATAGCACGATTTGGACGGGTAGATTTATGGATTCTTATAACTTTCGTTTTTGTTATGTTTCACTAAGGATTAAACTTGGCGCAATATCTTGAAATAGGGTTTATATTATTTAGCACTTACCTCATAATCAAGCTCCAACATCTTATCTACATCAGAATCAGATACTAAGAGGTATAACATATATCCTTGCGGGCAGTTACAGGCAGTACAGACAATTTCATGTGTCCATTCTGATCTGACATCGGCTATTGCGATACCTTGTTTTTGGTAGTAGTTCTTGATTATCTGAATCTCTTCCTGCTCCAGCTCGGGAGTATGTATGTCTGCGGGATATCCATAGTAGTCGTTGTCATGAGACTTTGTCCAATCAATCTCCCAAGGATTTCCCAAACATTGTACAGGATCAATCTGAACCCATGTCTTTCCGCTTTCTTTTGGCAGACTGATTTCGGGAGAGTCGGCCGTCTCTTTCGGACCTATCATTCCGAATGTGAAGATACTAAGAATCACGATTGAGAAAATGAACAAACAGAGCAGTGCCAAATTTTTTATACTCATTTTTGTTGTCTTAGTATAATTTAAAATATCTTATAAGAATCATAGCACTTTTTAAAAATTTTACTAAGATTTTTACAAAAACAAAAAACCACCGAATGTAGATTTCGGTGATTTATCAGTATTAAAGGATAACTTGATTCATCAGAAATCCATGCTTTCGACTATTTTTTCATCAAAACACATATTCTGACCATCTCCCCAGAAAGTACATTCCTGTCCGAGAATTACAGAAACTGCCAGCTTATTTTCTTCAGAATATAGAATTTTATATACACCGTTCATCGGACATATTGTTTCGCCTAAAGATGTTGGATTTCCGTCCGTGTCTTTATAGACATTCATTTTAATTGTGCTTATGCCGTCTTTGATCCAAGATGTTTCACTTTCCATTTTGCACCCATAATCGTAAATGTCTTTTATTAGACTGTTTATATCATTTTCCTTGTCTTTTATGCTTCTTATGTCTATGCGCCATCCTCTGAGAGGTTTTCTATCCTGTTTGATCTTGTCTATCATATCAGAAGTAAAATATTTTTCACAAATTGTTTCTTCAGTAGGTTCTCCTTTGAAATTATAATAATACTCCGGCATTATGTATATCACTTCATCATATTCAAAAATCTTTGTCGGGACAAAGAAGACTCTTCCGGCGCCGCAAGAGTCTATTCCTGTAATATATTTGGGATATTTGAACGATACGCCGTTTTGGCTGGTGTAATCAACCCATTCTTCCTGCCATGAAGTCATATCGGAATCAATTTCTTCTTGATACTTAGCAAGTTTTTCTTCATCAGATGTGCTGGCATCGTTGCTAATCTCGCAATTGCAATCCTTTTCACAAGCCGGAGTTATATATCTGACAAACATTCCGCCAATCAATAGGCCTAGGAATAGGATTGAAGTTGAGATAAGGATGTTTTTGGTC
>JAQUYG010000013.1 GCA_028691985.1 Minisyncoccota bacterium | reverse complement strand
ACACTTACCATGCCCTCGGAGCTGGCAGAAAGTATTTGCCGAATCCCGTTGGAACCGGCACTCACATCACCGGCAGCGTAGAGCCCTTCTACATTAGTCGCCCCTCCGACATCGACAACGATATGCCCCTGCGCGTCCGTCTCCACGCCCAAATCGCCTAGCAAGACAGAATTCGGCGTCAGCCCCACTTCCACAAAAACCCCATCCAATGCCAGCTCATTCGATCCTTTATATTCCGTATCAAGTACGATACCGCTTACTTTGCCATTGCCTTTTATCTCGGCTATATTCGCATTGACAATAGTCTCTATCTTAGGACTTTCATTAATCCTCTCCAGCATTACAGGTTCGCTCCTGAAAGTATCTTTCCTGTGGATAAGATAAACCTTTTCGGAATGTTCGGAAAGCATAAGCGCCGCCATCACCGCCGAATTGCCCCCGCCCACGACCGCCACAGTTTTCCCTTTGAAAAACGCCCCATCACAAACCGCACAGTAGCTGACTCCGCGACCTAAAAATTCCGTCTCTCCCGGCACACCGAGTTTCCTCTCTTTCGTACCGGAACACAAAACGACCGATTTGCTTTCAAAAACCTTGTCCGTCGAAGTCCGCACTTTGAAGATTTCTCCTTCCTTCTTCACGCTCACCGCATTATCAAAAAGAATTTCTCCTCCAAGCCCTTGGGCATGCTCCAAAAATTTCATCAAAAGATCGGATCCTTTGATCGATTTCTCCCCAGGCCAATTCTCGATCATATGGGCTTTAGCAAGAGAACTGCCGAATGGATCGCCGATTACCAAGTGATTCATTTTATATCTTGAGGAGTAAACCGAGGCGGTAAGTCCCGCCGGACCGGCTCCTATTATTATTAGATCGTACATATTTTTAATTTTATCTCTTATCGCAAAAAGAGAGGTAATCCCCTTGAAATAACTACAAGAGACATTCCCTCTTCTTTTAAAAAGCAGAAATAAGAACTATTCCTCGCTAACTTTGATTGCTCCTACTGGACAACCGTTCGCAGCAACATCTGCATCGCAACTAGCTCCGGTTTCATCGATAACTTTCGACTTTCCGTCGTCCTGCAATTCAAAAACAGAAGGACAAAGATTGGCACAGGCGCCGCAACCGATACAAAGCTCTTCATCAACAGTAACTTTTTTTGCCATATTTTTTATGTTTAGCCGATTAAATCTTTAATTTTCTCCATCAATACCTCTTTCGGTTGAAGACCGATCATTTCATCAACAACCTGCCCACCCTTAAAAAACTTAAGAGCAGGAATGCTAAGTATCTCATATTTGCCGGCAGAGATAGGATTCTCGTCGACATTCAGTTTTCTGACCCTGATCTTACCTTCGAATTCTTTTGCCATTTCTTCGACGATAGGCACCATCATCTTGCAAGGTCCGCACCATGGGGCCCAAAAATCTACCAAAACCAATACATCCGATTGCAATACCTCTTGATCGAAATTTTGATCAGTAATATTAATTTCCATATAAATGTCCCTTCCCCAGATTTCAGCCTGACTTCCTCACCTTTTCCTGCTCAAATATAAAATTTGAACAAAAATAGATGAAAAATAGATTCAGACCGAAATTATGTTAGATGAATTAATATGTTATAATTACTTATATGTTAATAATATAATATTTTAGGAAAAGATGCAAACAAAAAAAGTAATCATAATAGGGGCTGGGCCGGCAGGACTCAGCGCTGCCGCTGAATTCTCTGGAAACAATAATTTTGAAGTGACGGTATTGGAAAAAAACCCAGAACCAAGCTACAAGATCTGTGGTGGAGGCATCCATCCTGATTTCATCAAAGAAACAGTATCTCCAGATATAATGGATCGAGAATTCGATAAGATGAAAATTATAACACCCAAAAGCACTTTTATAATGGAATATAATGGTGCTAAATTTACGGGTACGCTCAACCGCAAAAAACTCAACGAAGAGCTGGACAAAAAGGCTAGAAACGCTGGAGCTAATATTATATATGGAAAAACGATAAAAAAGATAGATGACAACAAAGTCATTACGACTGACGGAGAAGAATTTGTATTCGATTATCTCGTGGGGGCAGATGGAGTCAACTCAATAGTTAGAAAAAGTTTAGGGATTACAACCAAAAAATTCCTAATTGCCTATCAATATATCATTCCCGGCGACTATGAAGACATTGAGATACACATCGATTTCCAGAAATTTGGAATCACCTATAGCTGGATATTCCCCCAAAAAGGCGTTATCTCGGTCGGAACCGGTTATACTGTGATGGAAAAGAAAACCGCCAAGGACACCAAAAAACTTCGCTCTAATTTTGAAACCTGGTGCAAAAAACGCTTTTCTCTAGAAGGCGCTCATTTTGAAGGATTTTCCATCAATTACGACTATCAAGGATTTGAATTCGGGAACACCTATCTCGTCGGAGACGCGGCGGGTATGGCTTCTGGACTCACAGGAGAAGGAATAAAGCCAGCAATACTATCTGGGCAAGAAGTGGCACGCAAGATTCAGAACCCAGACTATAAATATGTCAACATTCCCGCTTATTTGAAAGCGAAGAGAAAAGAGGATGGAATTTTACAACTTCTCATCAGTAGACCTTGGGGAAAAATCATCGCGCCTATCGCCCTGAACATTTTTAGCATCCATTGGTTCAAAAAAATACTTTTTAAAGCGCTGAATTATAAGATAAGATAAATTTATTTTTATTACAGGTTGCACACGGGGGGGAACAAAAAAATGAGGAAGCATTCCTCGTTTTTTTGGCTGTATAAGGACCGCCCTTTCCATTCCTGCTATTTATGGGACATAGTATACAAAGAAGGACTGTCCTTACAAAATCAAAGGGACGGTCCTCTAAAAAATCTCTAACGCAATTTAGAACTGCTATTCTTCAAATAAATCCGTACTGAGGTATCTATCCCCGGAATCAGCTAAAAGAGTCACGATTGTTTTTCCTTTTCCCAGCTCCCTTGCCTTTGCCGCTGCAATATACATTGCCGCTCCGGCACTCATCCCCGAAAGAAGACCCTCCTCACGCGCGAGTCTTCTGGAAAACTCATAAGTTGTCGGAACTTCCTCCTTGGAAATCTCTATAAGTTCATCAAAGCTATTCCGGTCAAAAATTTTCGAACCGTTCTTTTCCATCGGATGCCGAAGCCCCTGGATCGATACGCCAATTTCAGGAGTAACGCCCACGATTTTTATTCCAGGATTGTGCGCCTTCAATTTCTTCGAGACTCCTATCCCCGTCCCGCCCGTTCCCACAGCAACCACTATCATATCCACCCTATCCCCGATATCCTCCCATATCTCCTCCGCCGTCGTTTCAAAGTGAGAACGGATATTAGCCGGGTTGCTATGCTGATCCATCGGCACAAACTGCTGTGGATTTTCTGCGACAATCTTTTTCTTAAGTTCAATCGCTCCACCCGTCCCCTGGCTTCCTTCGGAAAGTACGAGTTTGGCACCATAAGCCTTGATCAATTTTCTCCGCTCGATGCTTACTGATTCCGGCATAACTATAGTCAAATCATATCCTTTCACGGCCGCAATCATAGCAAGCGAAATTCCTGTACTGCCCGAGCTCGCTTCTATAAGCGTCTTATTTTTAAGGTCTTTATCTTTTTCCTCTGCACTTTCAATAAGATAGAGAGCCAGCCTGTCCTTAACCGATCCACCAATATTCAATTTTTCGAGCTTAACAAAAACTTCCGCATCGTCAGGTCCGACAATTTTATTTATCTTCACCAAAGGAGTGTGTCCGATAAGACTAAGAATATTATTATGAATCATAAGGATTATTTTAACTGTAAATTATTATTTATTTCTCCTCAATATAAAGATTCCGATAAGATATTACAAAAAAATCGCCCCCTAGATAGGTCGATTTCAAATATCTTCGAAAATCAAAAACGACCTATCTAAAAAGACGGATATTTCGTACGACAACAAATGGCTTGTTTCTCGTGTTTCATAGTATGATGTAAAAACTTTAAAATATGGTAACATTTTTCTTGCTTTTGTCAATAAAATTACTTTTTAAAAACCCTGTTCAAGACATATCTGGTCAACCACGCCGCAATAAATGTAACCAAGAGAGCGGCTGGAAGATATGAAATCCAAAAAAAAGGATTCGGATAAGGACTTAGTTTGGAAGCATGAGGGGTGACATACCAATACACAAGATTTTCTTCATCACCCTGATCATTTCGGATAGTAACCCAACCGGTATTATTAGCCGGAAGATATTCCTTATCAATTATACCGTTTATCAAAGGAATATCCAGCAACTCAGACTCCCCGCTCTCAAGCAAAGGTACAACTTCTATCAACTCTTTATCTTTTAGTATAGCTATGTTTGTCAAAGGTCTTTTTCCTTTATTCTCAAACACAATTTCAGAAGAATTTTCATTATAGCTTACAGACATTCCTTGTTCCGTTGTGCGATTTTTAAGATAATTTATATTATCAGCAAATGTAAAATTTACAAAGAAAGAAAAAGCGGAAAAAATCAGAGTAATAAAAAATATCATTTTAAATTTCACAATCATAATTCTGCTTGATTATTTTAAAAATTATTCTTTCTTTTATAAATTCTCCTATATAAAAACCACTATGACAGTCATAATGCCGAGAATTAAAGCAAGTAAATTGGGAATAAGTAAAAATTTATCTTTTTTGCCATAGGCATATAGACTCCAGAAGAAACCATTGATAGCAGTCGCCGAAGGCTGAATAATAATCCTGCTATTACCGTGAAGATTTGAAATCATAATTTCAATCAAAGAAAAAACATGATTATTGCAAGAATGGAAGCAATGCTACCAATTGTTTTTTCATTTCTATTTATAAAAATTTGTAATTTATTATCCATTTTTTTAAACTATACAGATAAAAATATTCTAAAATATTAATCGCCAAATTTAATAACTTCCCCTTCCCTAATCTCTTTTGTGTCAGTCTTAGAAGAATCTAGAGACGACTTCTGTTCGACGGGTTTCTTTTCCGAATACTCGGGCTTGATATGCTTAGCAGGAACAGAAATCGGTTTCGACTTTATATCGATAGATTGTTTCATATCTTTTACATTTTCAGCATCAAGGCCTTTTTCTTTCCGTTCTCTTTCCTTCTCTTTTTGTCTCTTCATCTCATAAAACTTGAGCATCTTTTCCGGATCATAGGCAGGCTTTTTAATCTCCGGCTTCGGCGTTGCCACAACAGTCTCCCGGATTTCTTTTCTCACAATATTCATCTGAGATTTTTCCTGCACGACTTCTCTCTTTAGAAGCTGTCCACTATCGGTCCTTTTTTCTATCTTGATTTCAGGAATTTCAGGGATCGCTTTCTCTGTAACCGTCATAACTTTTTCAACCTCCTTCGCAATAATAGAAGGTTCGTTAATTATATTTTCTTTTCTATCTATATCGACATTCTCGGTAACAACCGGAGTAGGCGCAGCTTCTAACTTTCTCTCCGCGGGAGATTTGATCGTTTCTGCCATCTGTTTTCTTACCTGAACCAGACAATCCTTGCAATAGGTGTCCCTAGAAGGATCAGGCCGAAAAGGAACTTTGATGCCCGAGCCGCATATTGCACAAACCGCATCCCACAGCTCGCGATTGTCTTTTTTCTCTCTGTTCTCCTGTATGGCTTTACTTGTCGAAAAATTTTCCTTTCTGATTTCGCCCTCATGTTCTTCATCTTTCACATAGCCGGACCACCTGGCAACCTTATCTTCCACAACCTCTTTTTTCTTAGTATATCTCTCTCGAGAAACTTTGATTATTTTTTCGGCGCTGCTCTTTTCTGAAGCCACAACAGGCGGCAGTGAAGTCGCACTGAAGGCGTCTCCTGACACACCGTCAATCATCAGTTTGAGATACATATCGTATTTTGCCAGGTTAACCAGATCATTCATCATAAAAATCGGCTCAAATTCTTTCTCCAAAAATTCGGCGTCAGTAGCACCGACACGGAAAGAAATAAGAGTTCCTATATTTCCAAAGATTGCGTCCCGCACCGTCTCTTCCAACTGCCCGATATATTGATGTGCAACAATCAGATCCAATCGATATTTTCTTGCCTCAGAGAGAATTCCAGCGAAAGATTCCGTAGCAAAATTCTGGAACTCATCGACATAAAGATAAAAATCTTTTCTCTCTTCTTCCGGCGTGTCTACGCGCCCCATCGCCGCCAACTGAATTTTGGTGATGATCATCGCTCCCAAAAGTGCACTGTAGTCCTCCCCGATCCTTCCCTTGGCAAGATTCACTATGAATATTTTCCGATTATCCATTATATCCCGCATATCGATAGAGGATTGCGGTTGAGAAACGATATTCCTAACCAATGAGCTGGAAAGAAACTGACCGACCTTATTTTGAATCGGAGAAATCGCCTCCACCATAAACTGCTTGGAATATTTAGTAAACTCATCATTCCAGAAAGTTTTCACAACCGGATCAGAAATCTTGCTCACCACTTTTTTTCTAAAATCTTCATCGATAAGCATTCTCGGAACTCCCATCAAGGTACTATCTGGATATTCCAAAAGACCTAAGATAGTATTTCGCAACAGATATTCCAAACGAGGACCCCAGGAATCAGCCCAGATTTTTTTAAACACACCAATAAGTCCCGACGCCACCAGGTGCCGGTATTTGGGGTCCACATGCTCCATCACATTAAACGCAATCGGATATTCAATATCAGCGGGATTAAAATATATGACATCGTTTATTCTTGAAGAAGGGACGAAATCCAAAATCTTCTCCGCCAAATCTCCATGTGGATCAACCACCGCCAAACCATTTCCCGCCATGATATCGGAAATTATCATATTCTCCAAGAGGGTCGTCTTTCCCATTCCGGTCTTACCGATAATATAGGTATGCCTTCTGCGATCATCTTGCTTAATTCCGAAAACATGTTCTTGTCCTCTAAAATTGGTCTTGCCGAAATAAGTTATCCCATTATCCATATTTTTTTCTTACTATAATATATCTCCTCCTCCAGTTTTTGAAAATCATATCGGCAGAGTTGCTGGCGGCTTGCCTTTTTTGGCCGCCACTCTTGGAACGACCGGTGCTTTGACCTCGTTGGTCGGAAAATGGAACAAGGTCGCAAGCTCGTCCGATGTCAGGACATAACTTTTCTTATCTAACTCTCTCCTCTTATACTTTCTAAGTATCGCTCTCTTCTTAATTGCTTTTCTGGCATCAGGGAAAAAGTAATAAGCACTTGTCTTGGTCTTACCGTCCGGTGCGAATCGATTCAGATATTCAGTCCCGAACTGAGTGAAATACGAAAACATCACAGAATTTGCCTTTCCTTTATCGAATACTTCTCTCTTTGCCGCATAGACATATCTGATATCAGTCTCGAAACCTGGCTTCTTGATCTTGCCATCAATACCGGTAATGATATCTTTCTCGCCAGGAGACAGATGCAGCATCATACTCAAATGTTCTTTTTCAGCTTTATCTTCTCCACCCGCCGTACCCCATCCTGAATTAAAAAAATCAAAAATGATGTGCCTGCCCAAATCCACTACCTCATTTATAAGCGTATTGAAAAAACCCCCTGAAGATTTTTTGCCTGTATTTCTACCGGCCAAAGTCAAAACTATATCACGGGCAGTTTTCTTCCAATCATCGTTGCAGGGACGCACCAGAATCTGTATCCAGATCTGCTCACCTGGAGAAAGCTTAGACACACCTTCCACAACATTTGCCAATGGATCAACGAATTCACCCGACGCCTCATCTTCAAATTCTTTATAGGTACGAATCGGGTAACCACTATCTTTTACAAGCATCATATCAGTTCCCCAGATATCATAATCTTCGTTAGGAACATCGTTAGGGATATTGACCACATAGTCTTCAACTTCTTTTATTTCAGCGTCAGGATAAACACCATATAGCTGAGACTCAATCAATGCTCTATGAAAATCCGGAGTTCTTATGTAAAAATGAATATCTCCCTCGAAACTGACGATCTCAAAACTGAACCAGCTATCCACCGCTCCGGCGAGATAAATATCATAAAGAGTATCTATAATAACATCATAAACACTGGCAAGCCCGGAAAAAAACTCTTCCATGGTCTTTGGTCGTTTTTCCGATTCCGATGGAACTTTAACCTCTAAAAGGTTCCACCTGATCTTTCTTATATATCTTTCCTGTACATAGGCAACCCAGGTCAACTGAAAAATCGGCCACAACAAGAGCGGCATAAAAAACCACCAGAAGTCGACGAAGACCCCAGCTGATTCCTTGAGAGTTTCCAAAACTATGGAAAAAAAAGTTGGCATACGGATTCAGGCCTGTTAAGTTCGGATTATTTCAGGCGGTAAATCTTATTGGGCAGCTTCTCGAAATATTTCTTATTTTGAAGATTCAAAATGACTGTATTTCTCTTGACCTGCCTCTTCTTCATAACCTCTTCAACAATATCCTCTTGCGACATTGTCCCACCTTGTTCTTTGATAATATCTATTATAACATCTAAAACCACTCCAGGTCTATATCCCCATTCTTTTAATGCATAAATTCCCCTGCCAATCAAGACAAATCGACCATCTTTGATGAGCTCGTTATGCACAGTCTGACTGTTGGTAGATTTTTTACTAAGCCAAAAATCGTTTATCTTTCCAGTAATTTCAGTAAAATGCATAGGTCGATTCTCCTTTTTAAGAGTCAAGTAGGCTTTGTCTTTTACACTCTTCGGATTGATGTGTGGCCACTTGTGATGCCCCCACTCGCCTAAGATATTTTCCAAAATAATTTTATTAACATCAAGATACGATCTGATAGAGTTATGGGAAAATTCGTTTACCCCTTCTTTCTTAACACTCTCTCTCGCCAAATCCACCAACGAATCAAAATCGATACTCTTGCGGCTATCTTTAAAATACTCTTCCAAAATTTCCAGTGTCTTCTCAAAAGTATCAACGCCGCTCGTTTCATAAAAATAGAACTTCTTGTGACTCGGATCCTCCTTGGATTTCTGGATTGCATCGTCCAAATCCAAAACCAGAACTAGAATCTGTTTATTCAAAATCTTGTCAGTCTCATCCACAAAAAGATAGTGCGCCAACCTTTCTTCCCCAATCAGCCCACCGTTTTCCTCAATTATCTTTTTGACAAAATCAAAAACCCTATCGAGCTCGAATCTGCCGATATTTTCTTTCAACTTACCGATCGATTCAGTCTCGATCTGTCTTACTCTCTCTCTTGTGATCTCATATTCCCTTCCGATCTTGTCCAAAGTCTGAACACCTCCACCATCAAGATTGTATCTTTTGACAATAACATTCCTTTGCCTCTCACTCAAAATTTTTAACATATCAAAGGTCAATTTTTTGAGGTCGACTGAAAATTTCTCTCCACCTTTCAGCTCTTTTTTCATATATTTTTAAATTATCTTTTACGGAAATAGTACTGCCATAATATATCACGATTAAAAAGCAGTGTCAAGCATTATGCATTATTTTTAAGTTTTTATCCACGATCTTATATCTTTCAAAGAAAATTATTATTATAAAAAGCCATACAGAAATATATCTGTCATTCCGAGCTTGATCCAGAATCTGCGTTTGTTTGCAGGAGCAGGTTTTAACCCGCTCCTTTGGCTTTATTTCACGATATGCGTTATCTTTCTCAATAAAATTACCATTTTGTATTGTGTAAATTAAAAGATTATAACAAATATAAAGAAATTTTAGGTTCAGAAACCTGAAGAAGCGGGTAAATACCCGCTCCCGCACCAGAAACTCTAGCGCGCGATAAATCGCGCTACTCCAAATACGGATAAAAAACAACAGACTTATAGCCCGTTATTTTCTTTTCCAAAACCGCAAAGGGTTTGTGGGTTTGGAAATAGCACGGAGATACAAATATTTTATTTTTATTGTCTCTCCGCTGTCATAATTCCCAACAATATAAATGCGATAACCAAAGACATATCCAGCGCACTCAAAAACGCAAGCCCGTTGAATCCGACTTTTCCAATTATCGCTAAGAACAAAATACTTAGGTATAAGAAAAATCCAGCAGCTATAAATTTTTCTGCCGCCCTTATGCCCCCTGCCTTTATTTCTTTTCTCGTTTTCTTCCCTCCTTTTTTGTTTTTATTATCTTATCCGCCTTCAAGATTCTTCAACGAATCTTCAAGACCTTTCCGAAACCGCAAAAGATTTGTGGGCTTGGAAAAATAAAGATGAGATTGAACTTGTTTTAAAAAGCCTTTTTTATCTTTTAACTTGAACTTTATTCTTTTTATTTATCCATTTCCTCTTCCTTCAAGTGACGATCTATTTTTACAATCAGATTATTACAGTAAATATTTTTTTTCAAAGAACACTTTTTATAAACCAAGGAGGATAACGAAGGCGATTTTGTTTTTTCTTTCGGCGATGGGAAACTATAATATAATTTATGTCCCGACCGATTAAACTCTCTCCTTCGTAATCCTTCCCAGTTTTTCTCACAAACCCCCTCTTGGAGTAGCAGACTTCAGTCTGCGTGGTTGTCATGGTGTTTAAAATATCCTGCCGCTTGGGATAGCAACGCGAGATGAATCCCGCTACTCCAGAAATACGGCTCTTTCTATTCATAACTTGCCATCATAGCATAATATACATAATATGTCAAGCTATTTATTCCCGACTATTGACTTTCTGGTGAAAATCGTCTAGAATGCCTCTGTTATTAAGAAAAATAAAGGCAAGCAGATGCATATCTCTATTGCAGCGGAAACTGTTACACATTTTCTAGGACTACCAATTTCAAATTCCCTAGTGGCTTCATTTTTGACTACCATTGTTTTGGTGAGCATAAGTTACTTTGCAACCAAGAATCTGAAAGAAGTGCCGAAGGGAATCCAGAATGTTTTCGAGATGATTATCGAAAGTTTATATAACATGATACAAGATGTGACAGATGATAAGAAAAAGACTCATAACTTTTTTCCAGTCGTTGCCACAATTTTTTTGTTCGTGATCGTTTCCAATTGGATGGGGCTCTTGCCGGGATTCGCCACTATCGGTTTCTATGAAGAAGTCGAGGGCGGACACGAAGTACTGGTTTCGTTCCTAAGATCCGCGAATAGCGACCTCAATACGACCATCGCCATCGCCGTCATCTCGGTGATGTCCACACAGATTATGGGAATTGCCGCTCTAGGGTTTATGAAATACAGCAAAAAATTTCTCAATTTCAGCTCCCCTATTACTTTCTTTATCGGAATATTGGAGATTGTGAGCGAGGTTGCAAAAATGATTTCTTTTTCATTCAGACTTTTTGGAAATATATTCGCGGGCGAGGTGCTACTTACGGTCATAATGACCATCGCACCTTTCATTGCGCCACTGCCATTTATGGCAATGGAACTCTTTGTGGGTTTCATCCAAGCGCTGGTGTTCGCGATGCTTACCTTGGTCTTTATGAATATGGCAGTTATGCCTCACGAAGAACACTAAAAAGAATTCTAATCAGTTTATAGATATTAATTTTATTAATTTTTAAGAAAGGAAAAAGAATATGGAACTTACGAAAGAATCCCTACAGATCGTGTTCGCATCAGCGACCATCATCCTCGGAACCGGAATTCCTGCATTTGCCATCGGCAAAATCGCTAGTACCGGACTTGAAGCTATCGGACGAAATCCGGAAGCTGCAGGCGATGTAAAATCAACCATGATTCTGGGTGTTGCCTTTGCAGAAGCAATCGCAATCTACGCTTTGGTCGTAGCCCTTATCATCAAGTTCGTATAAAAGATTCAGGGGCCACAAAAGCCCCTTTTTCGCTTTACGGATTTAGAACATAAATTTATGTTCTAAAAAAGTGACAGACATTCATTTTACCTAAAAGCAGCGAAAATTCCCGTTGGTTCGTTGTTCCGGAATTTGCAGGGCAAATATCTGGAATTCCGCGACCAGCATTCGCAATGTCTATCGTTTTTTCAGGATATAAATTAATCATTATCATAAGAATAAAAGTATATGCCAGAAATATTTGAAAAACTAGGACTGAATGCGGCGCTTTTGATCTCTCAGATTGTCAATTTCGTTCTCCTTGTCTTGCTTCTCAAAAAATTCGCCTATGGACCGATTCTGAAAGTATTACAAGAAAGGTCTGATAAGATAGAAAAAAGCCTTGAACAGGCCAAGAAGATCGAAGAGGAGCTCAAAAATACCGAAAGTACAAAGGTTGAAGAAATCAAGAAGGCCAAAGAAGAGGCCCAAAAGATTATCAAGGAGTCTTATGAAACCTCGGAAACGAATTCTCAAAAATCTATAGAAGAAACCAGGAGAAAAACCCAGGAAATCGTTCAAAAAGCCAAGGAAGAAATCCAGGAAGAAAAAGAGAAATCGGTGAAAGAAGCAGAAAGAGAAATCGGAGACTTGGCGATACAGATTGCAGAAAAAATTATCAAGAAAAATTTGGACGACGAGAGCCAGAGAAAATTAGCGGACGAAACTTTGTCTAAGATAAAATAAGTTTTATGAAGATTACACCAAAAGAATACGCCATCGGTCTCTACGAAGCGACTAAGGATGCTCCAAAAGAAGAAATGGAGGAAAGGATTGCGGAATTCGTAAAGATATTGAAGGTTGATAATGTGCTCTCTATGGAGAAAAAAATCGTTGAAGAGTATGAAAAGTATTACAGAAAACAGAAGAATATCCTGAAGATCAAAATACGCAGCGGCAAAAAAGTCAGCCCCGAAACCATCAATAAAATGATGAAAAACTTTTCAAAGCAAGTTGAAATCGAAGAAGAAATTGACGAAAGTCTGATTGGAGGAATCATTGTTGAGATAGAAACTGACCTGATGATAGACGGAAGCGTCAAGAAAAAATTGGAAGTGATGAAAGAAGCAATCGGTTAAGATTTTAATATTTTTATAAATAAAATAAGAAACTTATGAACAGTTATATCATAGAGAGCCTCAAGAAGCAGATTGCTGGCGCCAAGACTGAAGCTCAGGCAGAAAAGATCGGGAAAGTCATCAAGGTCGGTGACGGAGTTGCAACTTTGAGCGGTTTAGGTGAGGCTATGAGCGGAGAACTTCTGGAATTCCCGAACGGGGTTTATGGAGTGGCTCTTAATTTGGACGAAGACGGAATCGGGGCTATGATTATGGGCGATTTCAGAAAAGTCAAAGAGGGACAGACCGTGAAAAGCACCGGCAGGATTCTAGAAGTACCAGTCGGAGAGGCTATGATCGGAAGAGTAGTCAACGCTTTAGGAGAACCCTTGGACGGAGAGGGAGAAGTCAAGACTGATAAATTTTATCCGGTTGAGAAGATTGCTCCCCGCGTTATCACTAGAAAATCGGTGGATACCCCTCTTCAGACAGGAATCAAGGCTATCGATTCAATGATTCCGATCGGAAAAGGACAGAGAGAGCTTATCATCGGCGACAGACAGATCGGAAAAACCGCCATCGCCATTGACACTATTATCAACCAAAAGGGCAAAAATGTTGTTTGTATTTATGTCGCAATCGGACAAAAAGAATCTAAGATTGCAAAAATCGTCGCCCGATTGAAAGAGGCCGGCGCCATGGAACATACGATTGTGGTTTTGGCAGGATCCTCCGATCCGGCTGCTATGTCATATATCGCTCCTTATGCCGGATGCGCGATGGGAGAATATTTTATGGACAAAGGTCAGGACGCACTGATCATTTACGATGATTTGACTAAACACGCGCAAGCCTATAGACAGATATCTCTCATTCTGCGAAGACCGCCAGGACGAGAAGCTTATCCGGGAGATGTTTTCTATCTCCATTCAAGACTTTTGGAAAGAGCTGCTAAACTGGATGAAAAATACGGAGGAGGATCACTGACCGCTCTTCCAATCATCGAGACACAAGCTGGAGATGTCAGTGCCTATATCCCGACCAATGTGATTTCTATCACAGATGGACAGATATTTTTGGAAACAGATGCCTTCTATCAGGGAATCAGACCGGCTATCAACCCTGGAATCTCAGTTTCTCGTGTAGGTTCAGCCGCACAAACCAAGGCGATGAAGAAGGTCGCCGGAAAATTGCGTTTGGATTTGGCGCAATATCGAGAGCTCGCCGCTTTTGCGCAGTTTGCTTCCGATTTGGACCCTGAAACCAAAGAAAGAATCGAGAGAGGAAAAAGACTCACCGAAGTTCTGAAACAGAAACAGTACTCCCCGCTTTCAGTGCCGGAGCAAGTCATCATCATTTTCGCAACTATCAATGGATATTTGGATGAAGTAAAGGTGGAAGAGGTACAGAAGTTTGAAGGCGAATTCCTAGAATTTATGAACGAAGGCAAAAAAGGAATCTTAGACGCCATCAAGAATGAAAAAACTATCTCCGAAGATACCGAAAAAGACCTGAGAGAAGCGACGGAAGATTTCAAAAACTCTTTCCTAGGAAAAGCCATGGAAACAGCCGAAGCTGCCAAAGAAGAAACAAGATAGGGTTTCAAATGAAATAATATAAGGAAGTATGCAATCAACTAGATATATAAGAAGACAGATCCAGTCAACTAAAAACACCGCCAAGATTACCAAGGCGATGGAGATGGTTTCTGCTGCCAAAATGAGAAAAAGTCAGGAAGCGGCACTCATCGCCAGGCCTTATGCCGAAGCGGCACTGAAGCTCTTGGGGAATATCAGCAATTCCGTGGAGTCAAAAAAGGATTACCCCTTACTCATGGAAAGAAAAGTAGAAAAAATCTGCCTCCTGGTCGCAACTTCTGACAAGGGACTCTGTGGCGGGCTGAACAGCACAATTTTGAAAGAAGCGGTGAAAATCATTTCAGAAAATCAGGACAAAGAGATCAGCTTGATTACAATCGGAAAAAAGGCGGAGAAATTCTTCCGCGGCAAACAGAATATATTGGCCGTTTTCGAGAATATCGGAGACACGGTTGAGCTCGGTGAAACCTTGCCGATTTCCAAGATGCTGATGGATGATTTCCTGGGAGAAAAATATGATAGAGTAATTGCGGTTTATACTAATTTCGTTTCCACCCTCAAGCAGGAAGCCAAAGTCAAAAATCTCTTACCGGTAACGGAAGAAAGTTTCAAGGAAACGCTCGACGAAATGGGAAGGGATGAAAAAGGAAGAACTAAAAAAATGGTTGATAATACAGAATATTTATTTGAACCCTCAGCGGAAGAAGTTTTGAAATATTTATTGCCAGCCCTAGTCGAAACACAGGTCTTTCATGTAATTCTGGAATCCAACGCTTCCGAACACAGTGCCCGTATGGTGGCGATGAAAAATGCAACAGACAACGCCAAGGAACTTTTGGAAGATCTGAAACTTTCATATAACTACGCCAGGCAACAGAAGATTACGCAAGAAATGACAGAGATTGCTGCCGGAGTAACGGCACAAGAGGGATAAATCCTACAAACAATTTTGATATTGCGAAGCGTAAGCAGATGAAAAGTAAAAACCGCATCCGCTACGCTCGGAGCATCAAAATGGTACATTTAAAATTTGGAGATTGAGTTTTGAAAATAAACAAGGAGGAATAAAATGAAGAAGATGTTGTTCTTTTCAAGAAAACAACAAAGGCAGCTCTTAAAAAAACAACTGCTGGCAGAAAAAGGCTGGCTAGGAAAAATATATCTAGCGTTAAGCTATATAGAAACCTTTTTCTAAATATTTTTTTCAAAACCCAATTTCTAGATTGAAAGTTTACACATAAATTAAATACTTAGAAGAATAAATTATGAGCAAAGGAAAAATCGCACAAATCATCGGAACGGTAGTTGATGTTGAGTTCGAAGATCAATTACCTGCAATATATAACGCCATCATAACTAAGACTGCCAACGGCAAAGATTTGGTTATGGAAACCGTACAGCATCTCGGATCAGGAAGAGTCAGAGCAATCGCCATGGATTCCACTGACGGGCTCCAGCGAGGCACTGAAGTTGAAGATACCGGCTCCCCTATCTCTGTTCCTGTAGGAGAAGAGGTTCTGGGAAGAATGTTCGATGTATTAGGAAACACAATTGACGGCAAAGAAGAAAAAAAATTCTCCAAGAGAGAAGCCATCCACCGCGCCGCGCCTAGTTTCATTGAGCAATCGACTAAGACTGAGATTTTCGAAACCGGTATCAAAGTCATCGACCTCATCGCCCCGTTTACAAAGGGTGGGAAAGTCGGACTTTTCGGAGGTGCGGGAGTGGGAAAAACCGTACTTATTCAGGAACTTATCCGTAACATCGCAAGTGAACACGGAGGTTATTCCGTTTTTGCGGGAGTCGGTGAACGAACTCGTGAAGGAAACGACCTCTACCATGAAATGAAAGACAGTGGGGTCCTCGACAAAACAGCTCTGGTTTTCGGACAGATGAATGAAGTGCCGGGAGCCAGACAGAGAGTCGCCCTTTCTGGACTTACTATGGCTGAAAATTTCAGAGATCAGATGGGAAAAGATGTCTTGCTCTTCATCGATAATATTTTTAGATTTACTCAGGCAGGATCGGAAGTTTCCGCACTTTTGGGACGAATGCCTTCCGCAGTAGGATACCAGCCGACCTTGGCACAGGAAATGGGTGAACTTCAAGAAAGAATCACCTCTACCAAAAAAGGATCTATTACCTCCATCCAGGCGGTATATGTTCCGGCAGACGATCTTACCGATCCAGCTCCGGCAACGACTTTCGCGCATTTGGACGCAACCATTGTTCTGTCTAGGTCTCTGGTTGAGCTCGGAATCTACCCTGCGGTAGACCCTCTGGATTCTACTTCTACCGTTATGGATCCTAATATTCTCGGCAAAGAACACTATGAAGTGGCACGAGAAGTGCAAAAAGTTCTCCAGAAATACAAAGACTTGCAGGATATTATCGCAATTTTGGGTATGGAAGAACTTTCCGAGGAAGACAAGATTGCCGTTGCTCGCGCAAGAAAAATCCAAAAATTCCTTTCCCAGCCTTTCTTCGTTGCTGAAGTATTTACAGGAACTCCGGGACAGTATGTACCGCTCTCCGAAACAATACGCGGCTTCAAAGAGATTTTGGAAGGTAAACACGACGACAAGAACGAGAACGCTTTCTATATGAAAGGTGGCATCGACCAAATCGAGGCAAAATAAGAAAACTTTATAAAGTTTCCAATATGAAAATAAATTTAAGAGTAGTTACTCCGGAAAAAATCGCTTTCGAAGGAGAAATCGACCAGATTTCGATTCCTACAGGCAAGGGGCAGATTACGATCCTGCCTAAACACATCTCCTTGGTAAGCACGATGAAACACGGAGAGCTCATCATAAAGAGTGACGAAAAAGAAATTCTAATGGCAGTCTACGGCGGTTTCGTGGAAATCAGGAAGAATAAAATGACGGTTATGACTGATATCGCGGAGAGAATGGAAGAGATTGACGAAGCTAAGGCCGAGGAAGCAAGGAAAGAAGCTCAGCAGAGACTCCTGAGGAAAGATCAGATGAGCGATGTGGCTTTTGCAGACACCGTAGCCATCTTAGAAAAATCTCTGGCAAGACTGAAAGTTGCAAAAAGAAAACACACGAGACACTTATAAAATATTCATATGAATTTAAAAGAAGCGATTCTGTTCGCTCAAAAAAAATTCAAAGATACCGGCATTACTTCCGCTTCGCTAGATGCGGAAGTTTTGCTATTGGAAATATTCAATAAAAACACGAAAAAGACGAGAGACAAGAGCTGGCTGTATCTTAACTTCGAGAGATATGTCTTATCAGCAGCAGAAGAAAAAAAATTTAAGCAGTTTGTGAGAAGAAGAGAAAAAAATGAACCCATAGCATATATTATAGAGAAAAAAGAGTTCTATGGATCAGATTTTTTTGTGGACAAAAGCGTACTAATCCCCCGCGCGGAAACCGAAATTATAGTCGAGAAAGCGATTAAATTCCTAGAGGGCTCAGAACGGGGTTTTACCTTGCTGGATGTCGGCACGGGATCGGGATGCATAATAATCAGTGTTCTAGACGGATTAAAGCGGATAAAAAAATCGGAAAAAATCGAACGAGCATTTGCAAACGACATCTCAATGAAGGCGCTGAAGATTGCAGAAATAAATGCGCAAAGGCATAAACTAAAATCCAAAATTATCTTTTTAGGCTGCGACTTGGAAGACGCAATAGAAAGAGTCAAGGATTACAAAAACATAATCATAACCGCCAATTTGCCTTATATAACTCCCGAAGATTATGAGAGGCTCAAGCCCAATGTGAAAGATTTCGAGCCCAAAATAGCGCTTACCACAAAAGAAAAGGGGCTTTATCATATAAATCGACTTATTACACGATTCGCCGCTATGAGTCAAAATTTTGACTCATACCATCTCCTGCTAGAGGCCGAACCACAACAAATCAGAGCTATCGAAAAAATCTCCCGAGCTGCGATGAAAGAAAGCAAAACGGAAATTATCAAAGACATAAGAGGAAAAAAGAGAGTTGTCGTAATCTGCAAAACATAACCCTTCTATTAAAAAATAAAATCAACCGCCACAATGACGGTCGGTTTTATTTTATAAGGCAAATTTTTATTTAAAAAAATTTTGCATTATTTTTTCTTAGCTACTTTCTTTACAACTTTCTTAGCAGCTGGTTTCTTCTTAGCTACTTTCTTTACAACTTTCTTAGCAGCTGGTTTCTTCTTAGCTACTTTCTTTACAACTTTCTTAGCAGCTGGTTTCTTTTTTGTTACCATTATGAACACCCCCTTTCTTTGTTTTTATTTCTTTAAGATAAAAATTATCTAAAAATATTTTCTGAAATTTTTTTTATAAAAAACAAATACAATTTAATTATATAACAAAAAAAATAATTTACAATACTTTGTCAAGCATCTCGACTAATATTTATAAAAATATTTTTTCATAAACAAAAAAATAAAAAAAGATTGTTTGCAAATATTTTAAAAAAATAAAATAACATCAACTATTATTTTTCATCAAAAAAATAATATGGATGTGTCAAAAAAACACCAGAGATTTTCCTCCTCGAAAAATAAAAAGACATCCTCAGGCATACCGATAAAAACATTAAGAGGAATAAGGACAAGTTACACTTGTTTTTTGGCTAAAACTTGCCATTTTTTGCCATTATGATAGAATTTTTATATGAGAAAAAATGAATTTTAGATATCTGAAATTTCAAAAGATAAAGAAGAAAGGGGGTGTTGCAAAGTGCAAGAAGAAATACAAATTTCACCTTTGGAAGAAAAAGGATGGCTAGGTAAACTCAAGGAGACTATCTATGAAAATTGGCAGACTATTTTGGTAGCCTTAGTAGTTCTTATCGTAGGGGTGAGCGCCTATAATTACAATAACGATTCTAAAAATGATCTTGAATCCGCTCCGATAGTATCTCTGGAAGAGAATAATAAGGAAGGAGCTGCGGATCAGACAACGGAACAGGAAGAAGTAGTCGAGCAAGAAGATCAAGAAGTGGCCGAAGAAGAAGACCAAAAAAATGTCGAGGTAGCAACAGAAGAAGTACAAGAAAAAGGAAATGAAGCTCCTGCAGTCGAGGAAGAAAAGGAAGATCTAAAAACAGAGACCATCACAAAACTTGACGATGAATTATATGAGGTCACAGCAGAAAAAGGAGACGGTGTTACACATCTAGCGAGGAAAGCCTTGAATGAATACCTGCAAGAAAATGGCAAGAATGAACTTACAGATCTTCATATGATTTACATAGAAGATTATATTCAAAACAAAACTAGCAGTGAAACTTTGGAAGTCGGGCAAAACCTAACTTTTTCCAGGAACTTGATTGCAGAAGCTATCAGTTCTTCTGAGAGATTATCAGAAACAGCATTGGAAAATTTGAAGAAATACTCAGCATAAAACGCTCTAAAAAAAATCAAAACGCATAAAAAATAACGCATTTATAAAAACACCCCCGGATTAAAAAGTCCGGAGGTGTTTTTGTATCACAGCGAAGAAACTAACCGCCCAGCTCCTTTTCATAGAGATTCGCATAATACATTACCTTATCGGAATAAAATGTAAATCTCTGCCAGTTACTTCCTGCAAAATAAATTCCAGCCGCCTTATATTCCGCATTATAGTCTCCAGAAGTGACACCTTCCACTTCTGAAAGCTTAATCGCCATAGCAGCTATCGAATCAGTCAGATCCCAAGGATTAGAAGGATAATTGCCCGTTATCTGAGAAGTTCTGTCTTTATATATCATCCAGGTTGTCGGCATCATCTGTGCCGGCCCCATAGCGCCTCCCCAACCAGAATAGGTTGTCGGCTTCTTACTGACTGGCATAGAATTAGGGTCATATCCCAATCCAGTCGTTATTTCTTCAAAAGTAGCGCGTTGACTCTCACGCATATCCACCAGATAGTTTCCCCCGCCGACATTGGTTCCAAGCCCAGACTCTAGCCTGAGAACTCCCAATAAGAACTCCGGCCTCACACCAGTCACGCTCCCCACATATTGAGCAGCTGAAATCGCATCATCAAATTTTATGCTGCTACCCAAACTCTGTAAATCGCGTAATTCTGCACGAAGCGAGGGTAAAAGCCCCTGACTATCGGACATTAGTTCCTGAAATTTTTCTTCTTCCCCGTTTGTAATCTCTAGAAGTTCTCCTTTTTGCAACTTCAAATTTTCCAAAGATATATTTTGTTCATATCTCACCTCCAAAAGGTTTTGATAAGAAATCTGGTTATCCTGCAATTCTTCATTCCTTAAGGACAAATCTTTTCTTTCCTGCTTAAGAGACATGACTGTCTCAAAAATCTTCTGCTGCACAACTTCTAACGCATTCATCTCGTTAAAGAAATCAGAAAGACTATCTCTCTCTATGAATGTTTCGAATAAAGATTCTTGCTGATACCCATACAAGACTCGGAGCATTTCCTTGAGATACGCCCTATTCTCTTCTATTTTAAGCCTATCCTCCTCGATTTTTGCCTCTATATCCTCCATTTCTAGCTCGGACTTCTCTATGTTGATTCTCGTCTCCTGCACTTCTAACTGATTCTTATATATATTACTGTCATAGATAGAGATCTGATTCTCCAAAGTCCGTCCTTCTTTTTGCTTCTCCAATATGCTGGCTTTGAATTGATTTATATCCCCTTGTATCTTCTTGATTTCTTCCAGCTTCTGATTTATGAGCTCCTGGTTATTTTGCGGACTTTCAGCGCTGGCTGAAGGAGAAATAACCCCCGAAGAGGGCGCATCCTCAGCCGAAGACCTGCTCACGATAGACATGCAGGTAAAAGCAAGCACTATAAAGCCGCAAAGCAACAACGCTTTACGGCTTTTAGAAAGAACGGGGTTTTTATGATAGACGAAATCCATAAGAACGGGATTATGAGAGTTATTTCTTTACTTCTTCCTTTACAGCAGCCTCTTCCTTCATAGCACCCTCAACTTTTTCAATACTCTCCTCTGGCTTCTCTTCTAAATCTTCCATTTCCTTATCGGTTCGAGGAGGAGTAATGCTTACAACAACACCTTCATCTTCGTCTAAAATCTCAACTGTATCTGACAATTTCAGATCTTTAATTCTTATGACATCGTCAAGATTTTCCAACTTGGAAAGATCAATTTCGATCTCCTGAATCAAGTCCTTAGGGAGACATTTGATTTCGATCTGATCACGGACAGTAACCAAAATTCCACCATCATTCTTAACAGCAGGAGACTCTCCCACAAAAGTCAAATTTACATTAGTAATGATTTTCTCGCTCATTTTTATCTTGTGCAAGTCAAAATGTATGATTGCTCCACTTTCAGGATCCCTATCATAGTCTTTGATAATTACATTACCGATTTCTTTATCTCCGATCTTCAGGTCAATCAAAGAACTTTCACCGGCGCTCTTCAACAAAGCGGAAAATTCCTTCTTTCCTATCTGGATCAACAAATTGTCGAATTTATGACCGTAGACAACCCCTGGCACGAACCCTTCTTTAAGCAAATTCTTAGTGCCCTTTCCTTTAATTTCTCTGGAATCGGCAGAAATTTCAATCTTATCCATATTTATTTTTTATCTTAATTATCTTTTAAAAACTTATACATCTCCAACACATCGTCACAATCAATTGTCTCATTTTTCCTCACTTTTTCAAAATCATCTTCCGTTATATCCGTGGGAACGCTTACGGAAGTCACACCTACGGGATTTATCATAACAAAGACGAGAACCGAGCTCTTGCAATGCCTACAGTTAAGATAAACAGATAATGCTCCGTCTTTTTTCCCTATGACCTTTATATCTTCTTTGTCATAAGTAGCATCACACATCGGACATTTTGTCGCTATATGTAAATTTTGTATAGGATTCGAACTTGACATAAGATTGTAATTATTGGGGAAAATTATCAATTTACTGACACTTTAAGGGTAATTCTCGCTCATTTTTTACCACATTTCACAAAAAACGAGTTTGAGTAGAACATAAATAATACTATTATATTTGCAGCTCTCTGTCAAGAATTTACCACACCAGGAATCAGACAAAAAACTGAAAAATATATACTGGATTGCCTGATAGATAAATCACTTTCACCAGAAAAAACAAATGGTAGGCTTATGGTTCTTGACTTACTTCACGGAAGATATATAATTATATCTTCCAAGAGGAGATACCCTAAAATTTCGAAAAAGAAATAAGGGGTAAGGTGCAAAAAATATAAACAAAAAGATAATAACAAAACCGGGAGGGAACGACCCGTGTTTTTGTTTATTCCTTGCTCATCTTTTTTTGTTTGTCAAAATATTCCGCACGACTTCCCGGTCATCCCACGGGATTTTTTTATCGCCAAAAATCATGAATTGCTCGCAACCCTTCCCGGTTATAATAACCAAATCACCTTCAACCGCCACATCCAGAGCTTTTTTTATAGCTTCCTTGCGGTCCGACACTCGAAACAATGTCTCGTCAACCTTCTTATTTTTTATACCAGATATGACCTGATCTATTATATCATCAACTTTTTCACTATACGGATCCTCGTTGGTGACAATCACCACATCAGCGAACTTGTCCGCCAATTCTCCTCCCTTACTGCGATAGGTTTTGTCCCTGTCGCCGGTGCCGCCCAAGACAGCTATCATCCTGTTCTTAACATAAGGCTTTACAGTCCTGTATACATTTTCCAATGATTCTGGAGAGTGAGCATAATCCACAACAACCTCAAACACTTGCCCCTCTTCAATTTTTTCCAGTCTGCCTGGTATATTATCTATAATCTCCATACGCTCTACAATCTTGTCCATTGGAATGTCCTCAGCACGACAAGCTGCAATCGCACCCAGGGCATTA
Organism: Minisyncoccota bacterium; assembly: GCA_028691985.1. Lineage (GTDB taxonomy): Bacteria > Patescibacteriota > Minisyncoccia > JAHIHE01 > JAGLIN01 > JAQUYG01. The sequence goes on along the minus strand of JAQUYG010000013.1, from coordinate 3,719 downwards.
TAGATATTAAATTCGCCCATAAGAGGAAGCTTCACCTCACAACACTCCTTCCCTGAAGAAACTTTGAAAGATGACCCCGATTCGCCTGTTCGGATATCACTAGCCTTAAAAACTAAAACTCCCCCCAGCTTTTCATCTTCCCGGAGGGTAAATACCGTCTTCTTAAAAGCCCCTTCCGTGTCCAAAAGTTCGTGGGTATTCGGATCATCATAATTAACTATCAGATTTTTCATCCCTCTGCCAATGAGCGCGTGATGAGAATTTTTATAATTTTCAAATGTCTTATGGTAATCAAGATGATCGCTAGTTAGATTAGTAACCACGACCGTATCGAATCTTATGCCCCAATAGCGCGACTGCACCAATCCATGGGAAGAAGCCTCCAGCACGGCATATTCGCACTTTTCTAGAGCCGCCTGTTTCAAAAATTTCTGCACATAGGCAGCGGAAGGTGTGGTCAATTTTACATCATTGAGCCATTTCCTACCCCCTATCTGAAAGTTAGCAGTCGAAAGCATTGCAACTTTGTGTCCACTCGTATCTAATATATGCGTTATCATATTAGTGGTCGTGGTCTTGCCTTTTGTCCCGGCAACGGCGATTATCTTCATTTTCCTCGAAGGAAACCCGTATTTTATGTTAGCAAAAATCGCTCTCGCCTTATGGACAAAAAGAAGTATCTCTTCTGGTATTAACTTCCTCAAAAAACCTTTGACTCTGTATATCATATTTTTTCTTATTTTTTAATTCTTCTTTCCTTTATTGATATAAATAATTTTTATAAACTCAGCGATTGCTGCAGTGAATACACTTGAAGCAATGACAATTTCCCAGTCCAAAGCCCCCAGAGACTTAGTTTCCAAAATATTTTGTAAGAATGGATGATATATCGCCGCACACTGGAAGAGAAACGCCACGACAACCGCTAAAATCAAGTAGGGGTTGGAAAAAAGACTCCTGCTGAAAATCGAAACGCGCAAAGAGCGGATGTTAAAAACATAAATAAGCGAATCTATAGACAGGACAGAGAAAGCAATGGTGCTTGCCCTTTGAAAATCGCCAGTGAGATTATAAACAAAATAGAAAATCACCAAGGCAGATATTCCGGAAATCAAACTTATAGCCACAACCAAAACCTTCATTTCCCTGTTCAGAAGAGGTTCATTTTTTTTACGGGGCTTCTCTTTCATAATCCCCTTCTCGCCTGGCTCCAAAGTGAGAGCGATATCCGGAAGTCCGTCAGTAATCAGGTTTATCCAAAGGATCTGCGCAGCGGTAACCGGAATTGCAATCCCCAGAAGCAAACTCCCTCCAACGACCACAACCTCACTAAAGCTGTCTGAAATGAGATAGAGGATGACTTTTCTAATATTTTCAAAAATAACCCTACCTTGCTCCACGGCCATGATAATCGTGCTGAAATTATCATCCAGAAGGACAACATCCGCTGTTTCTTTAGCAACCTCAGTCCCACTTCCAAGAGCTACACCAATATCAGCCTTTTTCAGGGCGGGAGCATCATTGACTCCATCTCCAGTCATCGCGACCACTTCCCCTTTTGATTGCCAAGCATCAATGATTCTAGACTTATGTCTCGGAAATACTCTAGCATAGACTTTTATCTTACCCACGATGTTATTAAAGTCCTTGGTACTCATCTGGTCAAGCTGTTCGCCTTCTAAAATGTTGTTATCATCAACTTTCATACCGAGTTCGTTAGCAATCGCTTTCGCCGTCAGAGAATTGTCGCCAGTTATCATTACTGTCCTGATTCCCGCTTCTTTGGCAAGTTCTATTGTTTTTTTGGCTTCCTCGCGAAGAGGATCTTTAAGCGCGATAAGAGCAACAAAAACCAGATTATTTATTATATTTTCATCGTTACTCTCTTTAAAAGAAGATTCGATACTCTTGTCTGTTTCTTTAAAAGCTACCCCCAAAACCCTCAGTCCTTCGCGACTCATCTCCTTCTGCTTCTGTTTTAAAAATTTAAGTTCTTCCTCTCCAATATGTTCAATCTTTCCATTCACAAGAATATATTCCGATCTGGCTATAATCTCTTCCGCCGCACCCTTCGCATAAACCATGAGTCCATTTTCCTCTCTATTAAGAGTTGCCATAAATTTCCGATCGGAACTGAAAGGTATCTCATTTATCCGCGGAGACTTTTTGTTGATTTCACTCGGATTTAGCCCGGCACACATGCTCGCCCATAAAAAAGCCTTTTCTGTATAGCCTCCATGAATCACCCAATTTTCTATTTTTTCTCCTGGATTTTCCACGACCGCATCATTACAGATCATGCCTATCCGAAGAGCGGTAAGATGATCAGAATAATATTTATCATCATAGACGAATCTCTTCTCGCAATGATTATTCACAGGAATCGTTTTCTTAAGCGTGACGATTTGATTGACCTGCATCTTACCCTTGGTAAGCGTCCCCGTCTTATCGGTACAAATGATAGATACACTGCCTAGAGTTTCAGCGGCAATCAATTTCCTGACAAGGGAACCCTTCTTAGAAATTCTTTGCATTCCGATTGCCAAAATTATAGTCACGGCAACCAACACGCCTTCAGGAATGGCGGCAACGGCGATTGCTACTGAAGTCATAAATATATCAATAAAAGAAATGCCTTGGTAGAGTCCTATCATCATAACAATAGCCAGTACAATAAAGGTCATTTTACCAAAAGAATTACTGAAGCGCCCCAACTGAATTTGTAGAGGAGTATCTTCTTCTTTGGTTTCACTTAACATCTGCGCAATCTGTCCGAATTTAGTTTGTTTGCCTATTGCCACCACGACCGCGAGACCACGACCATGAACTACCGAAGAACCCATATAAGCCATGTTCTTTTTACTTTGAGAAAAACCTTCTTTGTCCAGCCCTTTCACCGTTTTTTTGACTGGTGCAGATTCCCCCGTCAGGACTGCTTCATCAATTTCCAACTCATTGACTTCAATGATACGCGCATCTGCAGGAATACGGTCACCCGATTTCAAAACCAACATGTCTCCCACAGTCACCTCCACAGCATCTATTTCTTTTTCTAATCCATCCCGAAGCGCATAGGCTTTATGCCTTACCATGCTACTTAAAGCTTCTAACGCCTGTTCTGCCTTGATTTCTTGCATAAACCCGACTACACTGTTAAGAAAAACAGCGAAGAGAATCACTCCCGCATCAATTAGCTCGCTCAAAAGAGCTGAGACAAATGCCGCCGCCAATAATATATAAACCATCGGGCTCTTAAATTGTTCTAAAGCAATTCCCAAATATGTAAATCTCTTTTTCTGAGGAAGCTCATTTTTCCCATATTTTTTGATTCTCTTAGAGATTTCTAACGAAACCAACCCCTCTTTAGAAGATCCAACTTTATCCAGGACCTCTTTAATATCCATATTGTGCCAATCTTTGTTTTGCATTTTTGATATTTTATTTTTTATATTTTCCCAAAGTTTCATTTCACATATTTATTATAAAAGATAATACTAAAAAAGTGAAATAAAAAAAGCCGCCACGCAGCAATTTTTATTGAAAAAGCAAAAATTAAGAAAAACGCCACTTGGCGGCGAGGTTAAAAGATGTGGGAGCGTGGTCTTAAGACTCGGTCCTGATAGTTTTAAATCTCACAAAAAAAACTCTCATTATGATATTCTTTTTGCTATAGAAACTTTTCCATCTTGAAATCGAACCAAAAGGAACCGGTCTGGAGA
>JAQUYG010000012.1 GCA_028691985.1 Minisyncoccota bacterium | reverse complement strand
GGCATCCAGATTTTTTCTTATGGGGACAGCATTGCGGATGTGAGACTGGGTGATCGCGTACAAGTTTTCGGTTATATTTCGGAAGCTGGCGGAGAAAGGCGATTAGTTATGGATGATAATTTTGGAGTGGAAAAAATAAGCGGTGATAATCTTTTGGTTTTTTCGAGGATAGACTGTCGGGAGATAAATGATGATATCTTAGGGAATCTGATAAAATTGGAAGGTGAAGTTATTGAGACGAAAGACAAATCTTTTTTCTTATCTGACGGAACAGGGCATGTCAAAGTTTATTTGAAAGACGGGTCCGGGATAGATGTCTCGAAATTTTCTTTAGGCGATCGTGTCTCGGTTATGGGGCAGCTCAGTCGCACTTCATCTGGATACAGGATGCTTCCCCGCTTCGCAAGCGATGTGCATTTTTTAGAAAAAGGTAATGATGATATAATGGAAAGTAGGAACGCCTCGGTTTATTATCAAGGGCGGAACCAGCCTGTTTATTTTCAAGCCTTTTTCTTTTTAAGTCTCCTTATCCTTCTGGATTGGGGAAGGATGAGAGTTAAAGTCAATCGCAAGAAGATTTAATTTTTAATCTAAAAAAATATGCAACATCTTTATATCGGCCCTTATCTCAAAAAGGACAAAGTGAGAGATGCTCTTCACCGGGCAAGGATTAAGGGTGGCCTCGAAAAGGTGTCTGAAAGTGAAATCAATAGTTTTGTGGAAGGGTTCAATGAAGTCATGGTTGAAAGGCACAGTAAGTTCGGGGATAAGATAACGCACAGTGAGATGCAGGAAATTATAAAAATAATGGCAAGAGACCATACTGATATCGTGAATAATCAAGAGCTTGAAACTATTGCGGAAATATTATTGGACAAGGATTTTATATTTTGACATAGCAGCGCATAATCTTGCATAAACCTTCAATCTTTGTTGTTTGTACATTTCATTTTTCTGGATGGATCTAATTATTTATAATAAAAAATATGGCTTTAATAATAGATGGAGTCAGGATTAAGCGCGGTGATTTGGAAAATTTTCTAATAGGGAAAGGTTTTGGTTATAATGTAAGAGCCTCCTATCTTGAGTGTTTTGATAGGGATAATGCCGGCGCAAATCGGGATAAGCTTAGAAAATGGGTTAGGGATATGGACGATGGGTGCGACCATGGAAAAGCGCTAAAGAGTGACTGTCATAATCTTGCCATCAAAATAAGTGCGGAAATATAATTAAAATAAAAATATGAAAAACAAAATCAAAAAAAAGTTTTTAGTTCTGTTCCTAGCACTTTCTTTTTTGTGTGGTTTTGCTGTCTATGCCGAAGAAACTCAGACGATCTCTCTCCCTGCCAGTGAGACTGTTCCGACCGACTTGATTCTTGCCGGTGAGACGGTTGATGTTGGAAGCGATGTCTTGGGGGATGTTATTCTTGCGGGAGGGAACATAAGTTTCTCTGGAGATGCAGAGGGAGACATTTTGCTTCTCGGGGGGAATGCTCGCGTGAGCGGGAACAGTGTCGGCGATATCCGTGTTGTTGGTGGTAATGTGACCATCGACGGAATCGTGGAAAAAAATGTAACGATTTTGGGTGGAAGTGTGATTGTCGAAGAGGGGAGCATTATTAAAGGAAATCTTTATGTTGCAGCTGGTAATGTAGAACTTCGGGGGACGGTTGAGGGAAATGCCAAGGCCTATGGCTCACAGATCGTGTTTGCTGGCGCTGTCAGCGGTGATGCGGATTTTCGAGCTGATAAAATAATTGCGCGAGGCGATGCAGTAATCGAAGGTGGACTTGTCTATGCTGCCAGTACAGATATTCTCCTTGATGAGAATATTGTAAGGGGTGGCGTTTCTCGGGTGCCTTTTGAAAATTATATAAATGGTTATCAGAAAAAGGCAGAAGATGCAAAGTTTGGTGTTGAACTTTGGCAGCTTCTAAGTCTGTTTATTGTCGGCTTTATTTTCTTCAAACTTTTCCGAAGACAGTCGGAGAAGTTGATTGGTAAGATCGAGAGAAAAGAAATCTGGAACAAAATCGCATATGGTTTCATCGTACTTGTATTCAATCCCATCGTAATCTTTGTTTCGTTTCTGACGCTCGTTGGAATTCCTCTGGCGCTTATGATTCTGTTTTCATACATAATCTTGCTGATTGCCGCCGCCGTTTTATCTCCCGTTATCGTGGGAAGATTGTTAAATGGAAAATTCAACTTTTACAAGGATAGCGACAAAAATCTCTGGATTGATTTCATTGCTGGTTATCTACTGATGCAGATTATCGGAGTTGTTCCGTTTTTCGGTGATTTGGCACTTTTCCTTTTATTCCTCTTTTCTTATGGCAGGGTGACAAATTATGTCTACGGGGAAATCAGGAACAATAAATAAATTGTGTTGTCATTACGATTATAGGCAAGATAGTTTCGAGGCTATGTCGGTAAGATAGAGTGTCTATATAAGAACAGTCCTTCTAAAATTAGAAGGGGCTGTTTTTTGTTTATTTCGAGATTATCTTAAGATAATCATGTCGTCTTGAGATACTCAAAAGAAATATACTAGCTCATTCTCTTCTTTCTGTTATTCTGAATTTTAGCAAACTGAAACATCTAGAATTTCTCTGCAGGAGCTGGTCTCCAGACCGGTTCCCTTAAGAGTTCAATTTTAGGATAAAAACTTGCCATAGCAAAAAGGATATTGCGATGGGAGTTTTTATTTTGTGAGAATTAAAACTACAAAGGACCGGGTCTTAAGACCGCGCTCCCGCGATAGAATCCGGAACTTCTCAATCATCTTCTACAAAATTTAAAATTCACCCCCCGTTACAGTTGGGCGGAGTAGCAGCCTTCAGTCTGCGCTGCTGTCCGAAACAAACAAAGCGCTATCATAATAAAAACTTTCCATCCCTCTTAAGGCAACCACGCAAGTTGAAACTTGCTACTCCGGGACGGTAACCGTGCAGGTTGAATCCCGCTACTTCGCGCATGATAACTCTCTGCGGGAGCTGGTCTCCAGACCGGTTCCTTTTGGTTCGATTTCAGGATGAACATCTTCTGTTGCAAGGTCTTCTATTTTTTTATAGAATTATGTCAATGACATTTATCCTTAATTTAAAAATATGAAAATCTTAAAGGAGTTCGAGAGTTTCATCATGAGAGGCAATGTCATCGATTTGGCGGTGGCGGTCGTAATCGGAACCGCTTTCGGCAAGATTGTGTCGTCTTTCGTAAATGACATTCTGATGCCTCCGATAGGGCTTTTGCTTGGCGGAGTCAATTTCAGCGATATGAGTTTTGTTTTAAAACAGGCAACAGATTCTTCCGCGGCAGTGGTACTTGGTTACGGAGCCTTCGTTCAGAGCATGGTGGATTTTCTTATTATTTCAGCTTCGGTTTTCGCTGTGCTGAAATTTGTAAATGTTTTCATTGCTAAAAAGCAAGAAACGAAGACGCCAGAACCGACTGGGGAGGAAAAAATACTTATGGAAATCAGGGATATTCTAAAAGAAAAGTAGTTGTCCTTAATTATAGCGCTATCATAAAATTACCGAGATAGTCGGTGATTTTTTTTCTTGATTTACGGAGTATTTTGTGTTACATTTGAAAGTCTTTTTGAGGCTCAGAAAAGTTGACCTCAAGGAAGACAAATTGGTATAATATGAATGCGTATTCTGATAAAAATAAAGATAATTCGTTATTTGAGGATACTATGTCTGGACATAACAAATGGTCAAAAATCAAGAGGCAAAAAGGAATTGCCGATATCAAGAAAGGAAAGATCTTCTCTAAGCTTTCCAAAGTCATAACGCTTACTGCCAAGAATGGCGGCGATCCCGGTATGAATCCGGCGCTCAGTCTGGCGATTGATAAAGCCAAACAGGTAAATATGCCATCGGACAATATCGAAAAAGCAATTAAAAAAGGGACAGGAGAACTTGCTGGGGGTGCAATCGAAGAAGTCCTTTTTGAGGCTTACGGCCCGGAGGGTATCGCCCTGATTATCGAAGGCATGACTGATAACAATAATCGGACCGTGGCAGAGATCAAACATGCGCTCTCCAAGAACGGCGGACGACTGGGAGAGGCAGGAAGTGTTAAGTGGATGTTTGACCGTTTTGGTTATATGGAGATTGAGAAAGAAAGCCTAAAGATGGGGGTCGAGGATTTGGAAATGGCAGCTATCGAAGCAGGTGCTGAAGACATTGCCGATATGGAAGATATGGTTGTGGTCTACACAAAACCGGAAAATTTATATAGCGTTAAGAGCGATCTGGAAAAAATAGCAGTTATGATAGGTGATAGCGGTTTTGAATGGCGGGCTAAGAATAAGGTGAAGATAGAGGACCCGAAAATAAATGATCGTATCGATAATCTTTTCGCGGTACTGGATGAACAGGAGGATGTAACCGAGGTATATTCTAATGTGGAAGATTAGCTGTTGTCATCGGTAAAAAATAAGACTAATATATGATTATTCTGGGAATCGATCCGGGTACGGCTACCACGGGTTATGGGGTTTTGGAGAGTATCGGCGGCAATCTGAAGATGGTTGAAAACGGGTGTATCCTTACTGACAAAGGTCTGGAGATGCCAGAAAGGCTCAATATCCTGGGGAAAGAAATCCGCGTACTTGTGAAAAAATTTCGCCCGGACGCCATGGCAATCGAGGAGCTGTTCTATTTTAAGAACAAGAAGACGGTTATTTCGGTAGGGCAAGCGCGTGGCGTGGCAGTCTTCGTTGGTGAAAATGAAGGGGTGGAAATGCATGAATATACTCCGCTTCAGGTCAAACAGGCAGTTACTGGATATGGCAGGGCGGACAAAAAACAAGTGCAATCAATGGTCAAAAATATATTAAAATTAAAAGAGGTTCCCAAGCCGGACGATGCCGCTGATGCCTTGGCAGTTGCAATCTGCTGCGCCTCCTCCATAAATTTTGAGAAAAAAACGAAGTTAAAGTGCGCATAATTTTTAAGGATTCCATATGTCAGATTTAGTAAAACTCATCGTTAATCAGCATGTAGATTTGAACACCGTCTATCTGCTTCTGGCCCTTCCCTTTATCGCCACTTTGATTGCCGCTTTTCGCCAAGTTGTCGGGGTAAAATCTTTCGGCATCTATGCTCCGCTGGTTTTAACTTTTGCCTTCTGGGCGACCGATTTGAAATATGGACTGACTATTTTTGCGGTCATCTTTGTAACGGGGACTGCAGTGCGTTATATTTTGAAGAAAATGCGCTTGCTCTATATGCCGAGAATGGCAATCGTGCTGACAGTCATAAGCATCGCTATTTTGGCCCTGCTTGCTATTGGTGGACATTACCGAAGATTTGGCTTGTCTTCGACTTCCATTTTGCCTATCCTTATAATGATCACCTTGATTGAAAAATTCATTTCTGCGCAGGTGGAAAAGGGCCTCAGGACTGCGACTTTTCTTTCGGTAGAGACTTTATTGATCTCTGTGGTCGGATATTACATACTTATTTGGGATGTGTTTTACGACTTTGTCCTAGCACATCCTTTTTATATTGTCGTTTTGCTTGTGATAAACTTGCTCTTGGGAAAATGGTCGGGATTACGGCTCAGTGAATATTTAAGATTTAGGAAAGTTATCAAAAATGTTGAAAACGATTAAAAATAGCAGAGGGATTTTGGGGATGAATGCCAGGAATCTTGTCTACATCCGTCCTAACAATTCCATCAAAGCGACAGACCTCGCCAACAACAAGCTTCGCAGCAAGGAGGTGCTTTTCAAGGCAGGCATCCCTGTTCCTAAGGTTTATGGTATCATAAGGAGTCGCCGAGAGTTGGAAAATTTCAAATGGGAAAATCTTCCTAAGAGCTTCGTTTTGAAGCCGAATCGTGGAATGGGCGGCGAGGGGATCAAAGTCATATATGGGCAAAAAAAAGACCAGGGATGGATTTCCACCGAGAGTGAGGCGGTGAGTATCAAGGATCTGCACAGTCACATAATGAATATCTTTGATGGTTTCTATTCTCTTTATGGAGGGGAGGACATTGCTTTTTTCGAAGAGCGGATAAAAATTTCTTCTTCTCTCAAGCCTTATTCTTATAGAGGTATTCCCGATATACGCGTCATCGTCTATAACAATGTTCCGGTGATGGCGATGCTCAGACTTTCCACGAAGGAATCCGGAGGCAAGGCAAATCTGCACTTGGGAGGTATTGGAGTCGGAATTGATATCTCTACTGGGGTCACGACCAATGCGATTATGCACGATCAGATTATAGAAAAAACTCCCGACAGCAAGCTTAAGCTTAGCGGAATCAGGATCCCTTATTGGAAAGAGATTTTGGAAATAGCAATAAAGTGTCAGAAAGCTTCTGGTTTGGGATACATTGGTGTCGATATTGCGATTGATAAAGAACGCGGGCCGGTCGTTCTGGAGGTGAATGCTCACGCCGGACTTTCTATCCAGATTGCCAACCTCGCTCCATTAAAGTATCGCCTGGAAAAAGTCCGCGGACTTAAAATCAAGAGTGAAGCCCATGCGATCCGCGTAGCACAAGATCTTTTCGGAGGAGAGGTCGAACAGGAAATCGAAGAAATTTCTGGAAAACAGATTTTGGGAATTATCGAAAATGTGAAGATTCGTCGGCGAGTCATTCAAGAAGATATTTCCTCTGAAAGCAATATTGCAGACAAAGAAAAAAAAGAAGACTTGGAAAAGAAAGCAAAACAAGAGGAATTTATTGAGCTTAAAGCCAAGATTGATACAGGGGCGGGATATTCTTCTATTGATAAAAAGCTAGCAAGGGAGTTAGGCTATGGAGATATTATTGATGAATTTGATTTAGTAACAAAGGATTTTGTCGTTAATCATAATACGGATTCTGAAGAGCTTGATTTGAGGATTAAAGATTATTTGGATAAATGGGGGGACGATTTCAGCGCTATCCTTGCAAAATCAAGCCATGGGGTGACTTATCGTTTAGTAATAAAAATGGATATAGTCTTGTCGGGCATAAAGATACATACTTCTTTTTCTGTTATAGACAGGAGTGAATTACAATTTCCCGTACTAGTTGGCAGGAAGAGTATGAAAAATTTTTTAGTGGATCCGTTGAAATCTTCACAGGAAACTATCATAATATAACTTTTAATGTTCTTTTATTATGAATGAGGCTAAAGGTAACTTCGATAAACAAATTTTAGGAATTATCGAAAATGTGAAAATTTATCATCGGGTTTTCGAAAAAGATAAAATAATTGTCGAGAAAGAACCTAAAGGGTTTGTTGAAATTAAAGCAAAAATTGATACAGGGGCAGAATATTCCTCTATAGATAAAAATCTAGCGATAGAATTGGGTTATGGTGATGTTATCGATGAATTTGACAAGAGAACAAAAGACTTCATCGTCAATAGTGAAATAGAAAACGATGTTCTGACTTTAAGAATAAAAAATGAATTAGAAAAATGGGGAGATGCTTTCAATGCAAAATTAATAAAATCTAGCCATGGAGCTTCTTATCGCTTAATGATAAAAATGGACATAGTCTTAGCTAATGTAACAATTCATACATTTTTTTCTGTCATTGATAGGGGGCACATGCAATTTCCTGTATTGATAGGTAGAAAGAGTATGAAATTTTTCTTAGTAGATCCTTCAAAATTTCCTGGGGAAAAATATGAAAAATGGGAAATCTCCTAATAATTTTATAATATTATGAAAAACTTATTGATATTTTTAACTGTCAACGATTTTTCGATGCCGTTATTTTTGACCGAAAACATAAAGAATGACATCCACATAGACTTCTGTTTACTTTCTGAGAAGAACGAGAATATAGTTAGAAAAATTAACTCAAAAAAATTTAACTATATCTATATAAGGGATCCTTTCACCGACGAAAGGATAACTCATAAAGAAGTTATATTGAAGGTAGAAACTATTATAAAAAATAAAAATAATTCTTATATGGTTGATGGAATCGATAAGATGGAGTATATTTTTTTTGAAGATAAATGGAGTCAGTATCTTTTGTTCTCTGATGTTATGCCGAAAACGGGCCTTGTTAATAAAAATCTTTCTCTGAAGAAAGGAGAGAACTATATTTTTAAAAAGAGGATATCCAGCAGAGGCAGGGGCATAAGCTTCAGTCTTGATGGGATTCAATGTAAAAAATCCTCGTGCATATATCAAAAGAGGCTGGATATCAAAAAGGAATACAGGGTATTTATTTTGTTCGGAAAAATTGTCGAAATTGTAGCCGTTAAAAGCTCTAAGACTGAGAATACTAAAATCAAAGTTGTAGGAAAGAAGAAAATTTCGAAGAAATTGTGTAATTTTATAGGGACTTTTTCAGATAGGATAAAATTCGATTTTGTCGGCATCGATATAGCGGAAGACGGAAAAGGTTGTTTTTATGTTTTAGAAATAAATAGGAGTTGTCTTTTTAACGCTTTTTACAATCAGACAGGCGTAAATTTGGCCGAGTCTTTTGTCAGGGAGCTTCTTAAAAAGTAGAATCTTTTTAGATGTTAAATAAATTTTGTTTTTAAATTATGAATTTTGAATTTGATGAGCAGGCTTTAATAGAGAAGAAAGACATAGAAAATCCTAAATTTTCTGATCTTATAGAAAAGATAAAAACTGCAAAAGCGCGGGGAGTAGAAAGCATTTCTTCAGAGTCTTCTGAAAATATGGATTTGATAAAAGAAAAAATAACGGGATATGCAGAACAGCTAGAAAAAATTAAATTCGATGATTATTTGAAATTTATAGAGCCAGAAGGAGGAGATGGGAGAAGTTTTGAACAAGAACTCGATTTTTATAAAGAATGTCAAGAACAAGGAGTCGAACATAAAGTCGTTATTTCTTATCCGCATATAAATTTTGAAGAAGAGGTGGTCATAAAAGACATTGAGTTAAAAATGGCAAAATATATTGAAATAGAGGAGGAGGTAGATAGGGAAGAAAATGTTGCTATAAGAAACATGTTTAAGGAAATGATAACAATTTCTAAAAATAGAATAGAGCTTCTTTTTAAGCTTTGCGAATTTAACAAAATAGAAAAAGAAATTAGCGAAGAGAATCCCGAGGATATAAACATAGCATCTTTGCTAGAGAAACGGGAAAATATCGAGGATGAATGCTTCGTCCTTGTTACAGCAATATACGGAAACTTGGATGATGATTTAATAAAAAAAGCTAAAGATGCCAGTGAAGAGATAAATAGAGAGTTAGATGCGGATAATCTAAGAAGCGAAATTGAGGAGACCTTAATTGCAAATAAATTTGATGCAGACGATCTTGCTCGCGAGTTCAATTTTCTGTTTAAAAGAGCGGGTCTTGATAATTGTATCGCAGTTGTAGACAAGGAGAAAAAAAATTGTGAGACATCGATAAACGATCAAGAGCATGGAGGAAAAACCGTTATAAAGGTTCCAGAAAAGTATAATGACCCTAAATTTCAAATAAATGGACTTAAATTACTCCAGTTGTTGGTACATGAAACAACCCATGTAATCACTGGGGAATTTCAGTTGAGGGAACTCGGTCTAGGCAGTATTAATTTTGGCAGAAATGCCAGTGATGTAAAAGAGGGCATTGCTGTTCTTAGTGAAATTAAAGTTACTAATACTGTATTGGGTGAGGATAGAATGAGGAATAAAGCTCATCCATATTATTTGATGGCGATGGACAAAATTAGAACAGAGAGTAATGACGGGAAAGGCAATATAAATGTGGGAGAAATTTATGATTTTTTATACGAAGCCATAAAAAGGGATTTTAGTAAGAATAAAGGTTTCAGTGAAGATCAAATAAGGGGAGAGGCCAAAAAAATACTTCGTAGAGTTTTAAGAGCTGTTCCTGGATGCAGGCATTTTAATACAAAGGATATGATTTATTTTAAGGGTGAGGAAATAGCTAAAGTTTTAGAAGATACTGAATATTTGAGTTATGTGGAGAAATGTTATATAGACCCAGAATTAGTCCCTGTTTTTATCGAGCTAGGTATTTATGATCTATCAGAAGCCGAACAGTTGTTGATCAACGGATATAAAGATGCTTTATCTCGGATAGTGGAGCAAGGAGATTTTCATAAAAAGTTTTCAGATCGTTTATTATGGAGATTGTTTGCCCGTTGGGAAAAATTAGAAGATGAAGAGGAAGAAGTTTGATATTTTGTACAAAAACAATAAGACAGCTAACTATGGCTGTTTTTGTTTTGTCGGAAAATAGGCTATAATAAAGGAAGTTAACTTTTATGCTATGAAAAAACCGCTTAAAATACTGTTTGTTACGACGGATCTTTACCCTTTCTGTAAGGCTGGGGGTTTGAGCGATGTTTCTTGTGCGCTTCCTAAGGCGCTTAAGGAGGCGGGGCATGATGTGCGGATAATGTTGCCGCGGCACGGGGTTATTGATGAAGAAAAGGGCAGTATAAAGCTTTTGCGGGATAATCTACATGTAAGTTTTTCAGATCAGAAAATAGTCTTTCGAATCAAAAAGTCATATCTTTCAGAAACCATTCCTGTCTATTTTGTCGATAAGTATAAATATTTTGGTAGCCGCAGCCGGCTTTATGGCTATGAGGATGATAATAAGAGATTTTTATTTTTTTGCCGGGCTGTGCTGAAATCTATAAAAATCTTAGCGACCGAGGAAGATTGGACTCCAGATGTGATTCATTGTAATGATTGGCATACGGGACTAATCCCGTATTTTATAAAAAGTGACTATGCCGAAGACAGGCGGCTGGGCAAAATGAAGACCTTGTTTACGATCCATAATCTCACTTTTCAGATGAAAAAAGATTGGTGGACGATTTCTGGCAGGCATAAAGATGACGGGAAATATCCTATCAAGAAATTTGAGGACAAGAAGAGTGTGGATTATATCAATTTTGCCAAGCGCGGAATTATGTATTCTGACCTAGTAAATACGGTAAGTGAGAGTTACGCCCAGGAAGTGATGCAGAAAGATTTTGGGCAGGACCTGCATCAAGTTATTGTGGAGAGATTCGAGCGGGGAGAGTTTTTCGGTATTGTGAATGGTATTGATTACAAAGAGTATAACCCAGTGACCGATCCTGGATTAGCCGTTCAATATAATGTCGATAGTATCGAGAAGAAATATATCAACAAGGCGGCTTTGCAGAAGGAGTATGGACTCAAGGTGGATAAGAACATTCCTCTCTTGGGGATGGTGACACGCATTACCGAGCAGAAGGGGTTTGATCTTCTTATGGAGATCATCAGTCCGCTTTTGAGATTGGATCTGCAGCTCATCATCGTTGGTGACGGAGATAGGCGTTACAAGAATTTTTTCAGCAAGATCGAAAAAAAGAAGCCGGGCAAGTTGGTTGCCCATATGAAATTTAAGACGGAAAATGTAACACAGATTTATGCCGCTTCGGATATGTTCCTGATGCCTTCCCGTTTCGAGCCGTGTGGACTGGGACAGATGATAAGCCTCCGCTATGGATCCGTTCCGATCGTGCGCGAGACCGGTGGACTTTCTGATACGATCAAGAATTTCAATCCGAAGACAGGAAAGGGCAACGGGTTTACTTTCGGTGCTTACGATCGTTATGCATTTTTTGCGGCAATCGTGCGGGCGCTTGAGACCTATAAATATCGCGCAATCTGGAACAAGATCGTGACGAACGGGATGCAGGAATCTTTCTCCTGGGAAGTACCGGCCCAGAAATATCTGAAACTCTATCGCAAAATGCTCAAGAAATAGATAATCCAAAATAATATAATTCAAGAATTATGCCAAAATACGGACCTCATCTGAAAGGAATCGAAAAAAAAGTTCATAACAAGATTACCGAGCTTGGTCTTGTGCCTAAATATATTTTTGATGCCAAAAAGCATCAGGAACGATTCTATACCGCACCTTGTAAAAACAAGAAGGGCGAGAAGGTCATTTTCAAGATGCGTACCGAGGACTATAAAGAGACCAAAGAATTTTTTCGCAGGGAGATCAGGATCAACCAGCTTTTTACCAAATCTTCTAAAAAAACGGGCAACCTGTCCGTGCCGAAATTCATCAAGGGAGACGCCGAGCATGTTCCAGAGTGGATGGTGTATGAATTTATTGAGGGTTACGAATCAGGAGATTTTTATAACGGGTTTGAAATTCGCAATATTAAAAAATTTTCTATCGATAGTTTTATTGATGCGATGAAGAGCGTGCACAAGATGCCGATTTTTCGTGAAAACGGAGCGGGTCTGAAATTGACGAAGGAAACTTATAAGGATTTTAAAAAGGCTTACCAAAAAAATAAGGAGAGACTTTTACCATTTTTTTCGGAAAAGGAAATCGGCAAGGCAGGGGAAGTATTGGAGTCATACAAAGGCGTAATCGACAAAGAAAGTGACACGCTTACGCACGGAGATTTTCATCCGGGCAATCTCATAATAACTCCGCAGAAAGAGGTGGCGATTATCGACTGGTATTTCGTGCATCTGAACAACGCCGCTTTTGATATCGCTTTCCTTTATTTGGAAATTACGGATAAGAAATTTCGAGATAAGCTCTTGCATAAATTCGTGGAAGAGCTGGTTGAAAACAAAGAGGAATTTATGACGCTTTTCCGTTTGGACATCCTGCGTCTCGCTCCGCAGAAAATAAATGTACTTTATGATGCGTTATATACTAAGGATGCCAAAAGGGAAGATTATTATTCCAAGCTGACGCCTAAGGGAATCGCCAAATTGGAAACTAACATTGCGGCTTTTGAAAAGGCTCTCTATGGAGTAAATTTTTTGTAAGCAAGGTTTGTTTGCCATCACTAATGATTTGTATTGCGAACGAAGTCTAGCGCAGTGAAACAAGATCAACGCCGTGTCGGATTACCTCCTGGCAATAATAAACGGGCTCATAGAATTTAATAATATAAATGAGATAAAAATGAAAATCGGAATTGCTTGCACGAATGCCCTTACCATCCCTGTCCCTAAGAATGAGATATATGCAAATCAGGAAATTGCCGGATGGATTGCTGACAAGCTGGCGGAAAAGGGCGAGGATGTGACGCTTTTTGCCCCCATCGGATCAAAAACAAAAGCCAAACTGGTGACTTTTGATATGCTACCTTATTCCGATCCAGCGATACATTGCAGATATAATGACGGGGTATCATTCTCTAATTACGAGCAGCTTTTTTTGGCAAAGGTTTATAACTATGCTGCAGAAAATGATTTTGATGTTTTGCACATGAATCTTCGTCCGCTTAGCGTTGCGCCTTTTGCGGCGATGTCGAAAGTGTCGACATTGCAGACCATACACGATCCGCTCACTTTCAAATATTTCCGCATGCTGGAGCTTTATAACGAGTTTAAACAGTTGGGATTCGTGTCGATCAGCTTCGCGCAGAGAAAAGCGTTGCCGGAATTGGAAATTTTTGAGAATGTATATAACGGCATCGATCTTTCTAAATGGAAATTCAATCCCGATGGCGGCGATAGCTTTTGTTGGTCTGGTCGGGTCATACGCGAGAAGGGGACACATAAGGCGATGAGGATCGCGCACGAGATGAAGCTTGGTCTCGACATGGCGGGATTCGTTTATGAGGCTGATAAGCATAACGAAGGCAGCTATTGGAACCAGAAGGTGAAGCCGCTGCTTGATGAAAAAATAAAGCTCGATTATGTTCCTTATGAAAAACTCTCTGATTTTTATGGAAACTCTAAGGCGTTTATAAACACACTGGACTGGGAGGAACCGTTCGGGTTAGTGATGATTGAAGCGATGGCATGCGGTACGCCGGTAATCGCTTTTGATCGCGGTTCGGTGAGAGAGGTTATCAAAGATGGCGTTACGGGTTTTATTGTCAACGATGAAGAAGAAATGAAAGAGGCGATAAAGAAGATAGATACGATTCGCCGTGAGGATTGCCGAAAACATGTCGAGGATAATTTTTCCATGGACAAGATGGCGGATAATTATTTATTAGCTTATGAGAAGCTGATTAAAACAAATCAAAAAGGGTAAAGAGGATAAAATATGGATTAGCGGGATTTATCCCGTGCGGTTGCCCTAGGATGATCCATACACTATATATTTTTATCGTTTTTGCCTGGGATAACTGCGCAGACCGAAGCCTGCTCTTCCGTCCACATATTTTGTTTTATACCTTATGATAAATTTTAAATAGGACGATATGAGAATTGCACAACTGGTCTCGCTCCAAGAGAGCGTGCCGCCGAACGGTAAGAACGGCTTGGAGTCGATGGTCTATTATCTGACTGAGGAATTGGTGCGACGCGGGCACGAGGTTACGCTTTTTGCAACTTCTGATTCCAAAACTAGCGCTCGGCTGATTGAGATTTTGCCTTATCCGATGTCGCGCGGGGTGCTTTTTGGTATGAGTCCTACCCATTACACTCTGACCGTGATGGCGAAGGCGGCGGAGATGTCGGAAGAGTTTGATATCATTCATTCTCACCTAGGAGCTCCGTCTTATTATTTTTCAAATCTGATAAAAACGCCTATCGTGGAAACGATACACAGCGAGATGAAGAAGACTCTCAGTGACCCGAATAAGCAGCGATATGAAAAATATAGAGAAGACCGTGATCGCAGATTCTATAAAGTTCATCATGTTTATGTTAGCGGAAAACAGAAGGAAAATTCCAAGCTTACCAAAAATGCATCGGTCGTGCACAATGGTATATCTCTCAGTGAGTTCGAATTCAATTCCAAAGGCGGTGATTATTTTGCTTACTTAGGATATATAAACGAGAACAAGGGGGCGCATTTGGCGGTGGAAGCGGCAGTGAAATCCGGTATGAAGTTGAAATTGGCGGGAGGGTGTTATGGTTGCGAAAAATTTTTTGATGAAAAAATAAAACCTCATTTGAAATCCGGGCAGATAGAATATGTGGGAGTGGTAAATCCTGAAGAGCGGAGCAGGTTTTTGGGCGGCGCCAAAGGACTTCTTTTTCCGATCAACTGGGAAGAGCCCTTCGGGTTGGTGATGATTGAGGCGATGGCGTGCGGCACGCCGGTAATCGGACTGGATCGCGCATCGGTACCGGAAGTCGTAGTCGAGGGGAAGACCGGGTTTGTGGCAGAAGATGTTTCGGGTATGCTGCAGGCGATGGAAAGGATAGACTCGATCAGCCGCGATGAATGCAGGAGATATGTTGAGAATAATTTTTCTGTGGAAAAGATGGCAGAAAATTACGAAAAGGTCTATGCGAAGGTCATAAACGATTCTGATGAAAAGAAGGCCTGACTATTATAAGTTAAGATTTCTATATGTCTAAACAACATTTAATTTTTGAAGGTCCGGAGCTTGCTGGCAAGAGCTGGATCATGTCGCAGGTGTACGAGAACTTGGAGGCGAAATACCATCAAAGCGATGTCTTTTTGGACGGGTGTCATTGGTTCAATTGCGACTTGGGAATCTATGGGACCGAACAGGGGAAGGGAGTGATTGAAAATTATATCAAGATCTTTGAAGAGTTGAGGGACAAGAATATTTTGGTAGAGAAGTTTCATCTTTCGGATATCGTCTACAGCACAATTCATAGAAACCAAAAATTGGACTATAATGAAGTTGAGGGTAAACTATTGGAATTGGGTTTCAAAATCGTGCTGGTAACTTTTTCTGAAAATCGGGATCTTATCGCCGGGCGGCTTGCGGATCGGCTCAGGCTATATCCTCATTACGGGAGAATCTCTAAGACCGTTGACGGATATCTTGAGCAACAGCAAAAATATGTCGCTGAGATAGAGAAAACCAAACTGCCCCATATTATGATAAAGACCGATATGTTGCCGGATAAAAAGTTGCCGAAGCAGATATTAGAGTGGATCGGGGAGGTATGATTTTTGGTCACTCAAGTTTTTCGCGTATTAATATTTTTTATATATGATCAATTGGGTTAATTTTTTGCACTTGTATCAGCCGCCGCAGCAGAATGAGTTCATTTTTCACGAGGTGGCAAGGGAGAGCTATTTTGAAATAGCCAAGTTTTTTGATTTGTATGACGGAATCAAGCTGACAATGAATATAAGCGGTTCGCTTCTGGAGCAACTTATTGCATATAGATACGACAAATTGTTGGACGACTTCAGGAACGCTTTTTTGTCTGGAGAGATAGAACTAGTAGGCAGTGCGATATATCATCCGATTTTGCCGCTTCTTCCTGAGAGGGAGGTTGAGAGGCAGATCCTTTTAGATAGAGTCATCAAAAGACAGGTTTTTGGTGAAAAATATAATCCGCGCGGATTCTATCTGTCAGAAATGGCATATAGCATAAAAGTCGTGCCGATTTTAGAAAAGCTTGGCTTCGAGTGGATCATCCTGGACGAAATTTCTTTTTCTGGAAAATTGGGAGAATGTGACACGACTAAACCCTACAAGATAAAGGATTCAAAATTGAAAGTGATTTTTCGCAATCGGGAGATTTCCAACTCGTTCGTGCCAGATACGATTGAAAAAATCTCTTCTGAGGGTTCTGAAAAAAATATAAACATAATAACGGCGACCGACGGAGAGCTTTATGGTCATAGACATCTGGACTTTTATGACAGGACCAGAGCCGTTTTTGGCGATAGCAATGTAAAATCTTTAAGAGTGTCCGAATTCATAGATAGTTTTGACGAGAATGACCTTGAAGAAATAGAACCTGTTGCCTCCGACTGGGAAGCGCAGGAAATTGAGATTGCGGATAAAAAACTTTTTTCGTATTGGAATGACGGTGGTAATGAAATACAGAGAAAAATGTGGCAGCTTGCCGGGTTGGCAATCGAGGAGGTTGAAAAGCATGCCGGCGATGAAAACTATAAAATTGCGCGAGAACTTTTAGACAAGGGGCTTGCTAGCTGTCATTTCTGGGCGGCTTCGGGGAGAGCTTCTTTTTTGTGGAAGGATACGATTTGGAATCCTGACACGATTGAAAACGGCGTTTCTTTTTTGGTTCGTTCCGTCCGTTCTCTTCGAGAAGATGAATTAAAAAAAAGACTTGAGGTGGAAAATCTGTTTTTGGAAATAATCGGGCTTATCTGGAAAAAACATTGGGAGACTTTCTATAAACCTTAATATCATTTATGAGCAAAAAACTTCTAAAAATCGGACATATTCACATATGGGACCGTAAAAACAAAGGCAACGATGCAATAACAAAATCTGTCCGAGATATGCTTTCTCAGGAAATTAAGATGCCTCTGGAAGTCGAAGAATTTCCCGTCGAGATACTCCAAAATCTTAATGAGGTAAACCTCAAAAGGCTGAATGATTGTGATTTGATTCTGGTTGGAGGTGGCGGAATTTATCATCATTATTTTCTTCCTTTTGACATAAAAAATATTCGTAAGATTGAACCTCCTTTAGTTGTTTTCGGTGCTGGATACATAAAAGAAATAGGCGGGCAAAGCATAGATGATGCAGACAAAGAAAGTCTCTTCGAGTTGAACGATCATGCCGCGCTTTCTTCTGTGCGTGATTTTAAAACTATGGAATTTTTAAGTGATCTCGGAGTGGCTCAGGGTAAGATAGATATCGTCGGAGATCCAGCAATCTTTTTGCAGGGGAATTGTAATGATGATGTTAAATTTGATACGGGAAGAATAAAAATCGGGCTTAATATCAACTATTCGAATTGGCCGGGATTCATAAAATATGAAGAATTGATAATAAACTCATATAATCAGGTCGGTAATTATTTTTTTAAGA
Source organism: Minisyncoccota bacterium (assembly GCA_028691985.1). Lineage (GTDB taxonomy): Bacteria > Patescibacteriota > Minisyncoccia > JAHIHE01 > JAGLIN01 > JAQUYG01. The sequence continues at coordinate 9,442 of JAQUYG010000012.1, read as the reverse complement.
AATTCGGCGCGCAGATTTATTATCTAAAACACCATCCAGACGAGAGTGGCATAATAAAAAAATTGGATATAGAAAATCTTGAGATTGTGGACCTGGAGGCGCGTTCCCAGAAATATGCCTACGCGCGGCTGGATCTTGTGCTGGGGATGATGCTACATTCGGCAGTCTTGGCTTTCGGTGCCGAAACCCCATTCATCAATCTTGGTTACGATATAAGAAACAAAAGCTTCGGTGATTTCATAGGGCTTCCGGAACTGGTGATTTGCGCTAATGAGCTGCAAGAGAATATGCTTGCCGGCAGGATGCTGGATGTTTTCGAGAGAGGGGAAGAATATAGGAAAAAGATAAGATTGAGAAAAGAAGAAATCTTTCAGAGCCAGACAGATTTTTGGGGCAAGATAAATAATGTGGCTTTGAATCTGAAATAATTTTTCTAAATCCATAAAAATATGAAAAAAGTTGAGAAGGTGCTTGCTTTCGATATGGGCGGAACGAAGATTGCGTCAGCTTTTGTTGAGGTTGATGGAAGCGGTTATAAACTTTCTGGATATAAAAGAAACCCTACTCCCAAGAAGCAGGCAGATATCATAGATATTTTTGTCGAGCTTATCGGAGAATATAGAAGTGAATACGATTTTGATCGTATCGGGATTGCTATCGCGGGACAAATAAATAAGGAAGGTGATACGATCATTTATACCCCCAATATCGCAATGGCAAGAAATTTCAAGCTCGGTAAAACGATTGAGCAAAAAACGGGATTCCCAGTTTCTCTTCGTAATGATGTCAGATGTTTCGCTTTCGGTGAGGACAGGTTCGGCAAATTCAAAGGTCACGAGAATGCTGTCTATATCGCAGTCGGAACGGGTTTGGGCGGAGCGATAAAAATTAACGGCGAGTTCTTTTTTGGAAAAGATAATATCGCCGGAGAGTTCGGGCATATGATAATCGAGGTCGGAGGCGAGCAGTGTCATTGCGGGAGAAAAGGTTGCTGGGAACGGTATGTTGCCGGTCCGGGAGTGGAGAAGCTTTATGAAAAAGCTTATGGCAGAGAGAAATGTGCAAAAGATATCGTTTATGATGCGGTGCGTGGAGTGGAAAAAGACAGGGCTATCATGCTGAAAGCCAGCTATTATTTTGCAGTTGGATTCTCTAATGTGGTGAATGTCTTGGATCCGGAAATTGCGATTATTGGCGGAAGTATGGTTAAGGAGAAGAAGTTGCTTCGTCTCGCGATGCCTCTCATCAAAAAAGAAGTTCTTCCGTCGGCGAAAAAAGTAAAAGTCTTTAATGCCTCTCTGGGCGACAAAGCATTTCTGCTCGGCGCGGCATTGTAACTATTTTTATAATTTTATATTTTTTAGGAAACTGCCTTTGGCAGGTTTCTTTTTCTATGTATGATTTCTAGAGTAGCAGAATTTATTCTGTGTGATTATTCGATATTAATTATCCTATACGAATGGTTTGCATGGGATAACTGCGCAGGTTAAAACCTGTTACTTCAAAGATATAGACAAAATAAAATCGGACTTTTTTGATAGTTTGTCCGTTTTTCTAATTTAAGTGGTGCTCCATCATTCAATGGAGCGGATTTAATTCATAGTATTTCCTCCTTTTACTTGTTTTGTGTGTCTTTCTGCGCCTTATTTAGGGCGGGTCTTTAATGCGACCCGTACAGTCACAGCATTCCTTTGTCTCCATTTTACAAGTTCAAAGGCTTTCTTGTCAGCTGGGTTCATTGTGTGTCATATTCTTCGATACCGATAGGTACTATTTGGTTTTCTCAACCTATCAATCCCCCTTATATAATTAAGAACGATTTTTTTTGTAAATCGATACCTATATCTTTGCTTCTCTGAGAACTGATTGTGTCCGAGATATCAGCTTTTCTTAGAGAAGAAGCGTTCACTTACATACTTGGGCGGATTCATGTGACTACCTCCTTTTTATTTACTATTCATCTTGACTTTCAAGACGACGCTCCCAGCTTATCACACAAATAAAACTTGTCAAGAGATTTTCTGTGGATTGCTGATTTTCCTAAAAAACGCGATTTTTAGGGTAGAGTAGCAGGTTTTAACCTGCGTTTGCTGTCATAAGGCGATAGAACTGCATCGGACAACCACATAGAATAAATTCTGCTACTCCTCCTATTCCGCGATGACAGCAGTGCAGATTCAAAAAAACTGCCACCCTTTTTTCATATGTCATTCCGAACTTGTCGAGGAATCGCTTCATTACGATTAAACTATATGATACGGGATTGGGTAGTGATGAAGGGATCCTTCGACTCCGCCTTGCGGAGTTTATCCTTGATATGGTCAAGGGATCAGAATGACAAAATTTCGGAGTACCTTCTTGTAATATCAGAATTGCATATTAAAAAAGTAGGGAACAAAGATGCTTGTTTCTTGTGGAATTGTAAAAATATTTTTTCATCAAATAAAAAAACATTAAAAAAAACTGCCTTCGCGGTTTATATTGGGAAGATGGAGTTTGGTATCAGCTTGCATTCCCATACCTAGTCCATCTTCTTTTTTCTGAGAGGCCCTTTTTTATTTTGTGATTATCATGCGTTGCCTGTCTTTTCTCCCACAAAAAGACAGGAGCTATTTCATCGACTTTTTTTATATTACTTCAAAAGTCTAAATGTATAATATGAGAGATATCTGATTTGGTCAATTATATTAAGAGGTTGCATATACAGTTACTTCGTATCGTGCAGTTAAAAAACAAGGAACAAAATAAGTTCCTTGTTTACCAAAGCGCAAGTCAGGTATAAATTTTCTAAAAAGAGTTTTTCTCTAGATTACAATCTTCACAAATTTTCTTTTCCCTACTTGCAGAATCATTCCATCTGTAATAGCTATGATTCTCTGTACATCGCTCTGTACCTCATCATTCACGCGCACGCCGCCCTGTTCGATGAGGCGTCTGCCGTCGCTCTTGGAGGTAATCAGTTTTACTTCGGTCAGTAGGTCCAAAATAGGATATTCTTTAGTTGTTAATCTTATTTCCGGTATTTCGGTCGGCTTCTGCTTCTCGCGGAAGACGCGATTGAATTCTTGCTCTGCCTCTTTTGCTTCTTTAACTGAGTGGTAGATGGCGATCACCGCTTTGGCCAACTCGACTTTCAGATCACGCGGGTTTTGATTCTTATCTGCCAGTACTGCCTCAATCGCCTTTAATTCCTCTAGCGTTTTTGTGGTCAATAATTTGAAGTAATATAAAATCATATCGTCTGAAATCGACATAATCTTGCCGAACATTGAATTGGCATCTTCTGAAATTCCGATATAGTTATCTAAGCTTTTGCTCATCTTGTTGACCCCATCCAATCCCACCAATAGCGGGCAGGTAAGAACGCCCTGTTCAGGCATCCCCATTTTCTTTTGCAGTGCGCGACCGGCGAGCAGATTAAATTTCTGGTCAGTGCCGCCGACTTCTACATCCGCTCCTACCATGATGGAGTCGTAGGCCTGCATTATGGGATAAAGCATCTCAGTAACGGCGATATCACTACCATCTCTGAGGCGTTTGCTGAACTCGTCTCGTTCCAGAATCCGTGCCACTGTGAATTTTCCGGTCAATTTTAAAACTTCTTCAAAAGTGAGCTTGGCAAACCACTCGCTATTGCATCTTATCTCCGTTTTTTCAATGTTCAAAATCTGTCCGACTTGTTCCAGATAGCTCTTGGCGTTTTCTTTGACCTCTTCTCGAGAGAGCGCCGGTCTGGTCTTGGACTTTCCGGTCGGGTCGCCGATCATTCCCGTATAGTCTCCGATAATAAAGACAATCTGATGTCCCAAATCTTGGAATTCTTTTAGTTTGCGAATGACAATGGAGTGTCCGAGATGGAGATCCGGGCGTGAGGGGTCACATCCCAGCTTGATGCGCAGTTTCTTACCCGATTTCAGCTTTTCTTCCAAACTTTCGCGTACGATGACCTCGTCTACATTATGGCTCAGAAGTATCTTGATTTTTTCGGAGTCAGTGATGGTTTCTTCCATATAGATGCATTATTAATAATCTTCCTTAAGTCTAGCATAGCCTTTTTGGCGGGACAAGCTCCAGAACTTCTACAAAACGATAAAGTATATTATAATACAGGTATTGATTAAATCCGAAAATCGGTGTACAATATCGGTTCGCAATAATAACAAACAAAAAATGGCGATAAGAAAAAAATATAGAGCTGCTAAGCAAAGCGGCACTTTTGGGACAAGAGCGAAAAAGGTGAGCAAAAGACCTTTAAGAATCGGCGCACCGAACTTTCTCAGTCGCAGAGACGGGGTATATAAAAAGAAGCGCGGAATAAAATGGGCTTTCATCGGCCTGTTTACGCTGCTTTTTCACTTTATTTTTCAGGACAGAAAAGACAATAATAAAGCTAAAAGCACCAAGAAAGCTAAAAGCAATTTTTTTAAGAAAGCGTCTTCTGTGTTGATGCGGCTTGCTGTGATTTCGATGATTGCCGGCTTTTTTGTCGCTGCCGGAGTATTTATATATTTTTCTAAAGACATCCCGGATCCGAGCAAGATATCCGATCGCAGTGTTGATCAATCCACTAAGATCTATGATAGGACGGGCGAGCACCTGCTTTACGAGATACATGGCGAAGAAAAGAGGACTATCGTGTCTTTGGATCAAGTTTCTCAACATCTCATAGATGCGACCGTGGCAACTGAGGATAAGAAATTTTATGAGCACTATGGAATCGACCCGAAGGGCATCGCGCGCGCCATCTATCGGGATATTATCAGCGGAGAAAAGGCGGAAGGGGGGTCGACCATCACACAACAGCTTATCAAAAATTCGGTTCTGACTTCGGAAAAGAAATATACCAGAAAGATAAAGGAGATTATCTTGGCACTGGAAACCGAGCAGAAATTCAGCAAAGAGGAGATCTTGGAAATGTATCTCAATCAGATTCCATACGGCTCAAATGCCTATGGCATCGAGTCGGCGGCGCAGACTTTTTTCGGAAAATCTGCCAAAGACCTAGATATCCCTGAGGCGGCGATGTTGTCGGCGCTTCCGCAAGCGACAACTTTTTATTCTCCTTATGGTGCGCATCCGGAAGCTTTGCAGGAGCGCTATGAATATGTCATCAGTGAAATGTTGGAAGATGGATATATCTCGCAGGAAGAAGCGGATATTGCCTGGGAAACTGATATCCTTGCCAGAGTGAAACCATTCGCAACAGATATCACCGCGCCTCATTTTGTGATGTATATCAAGCAACAGCTGGTTGATGAGTATGGCGAGGATTTCGTGGAAAAAGGGGGACTCAAGGTTTATACGACATTGGATTATGATATGCAAGTGATTGCCGAGGACGCGGTCAAGGTCGGTGCTGAGACGAATGCGACCAAGTATAATGCCAGAAATGCGGCGCTGGTTGCCATCGATCCGACTACGGGGCAGATTCTTTCTATGGTGGGGAGCAAAGATTATTTTAACCTTGAGGAGGATGGAAATGTGAATGTCGCGATTGCCAGTCGTCAGCCAGGATCTTCTTTTAAGCCGTTCGTTTATGCTACGGCTTTGGAAAAGGGCTATACCCCTAGCACGATTCTTTATGATGTGAATACAAATTTCGGTGCGGACGGGAGCGGTAAGGATTTCAACCCGCAAAACTATAATTTGCAGTATTCCGGTCCGGTCACGATGCGCAGCGCTCTCGCCAGATCGCTCAATATTCCGGCAGTGAAGACTCTTTATCTGGCTGGTATCAATAACAGTGTCAATTTGGCAACTAGGCTCGGAATAAGTACTCTCAATAATCCGAGCAGCTACGGACTTTCTCTGGTTTTGGGAACGGGAGAGGTTAAGCTTTTGGAAATGACCGGGGCTTATGGCGTGTTTGCAAATGATGGCAAGAAGAATGAATTGACCGGTGTCATTAAAATAGAGGATGCTTCGGGAAATATTTTAAAAGAATATTCGGAGAATTCCAAACAAGTAATAGACACTCAGGTTGCTCGTAATATGAGCAGTATACTATCCGATAATGCTGCGCGTGCTCAGACTTTCGGGTCTTCCAGTAAGCTTTATATCCCTGGATATACCGTTGCCGCCAAAACTGGAACCACTAACGATTACAAAGACGGTTGGACGATGGGCTACACTCCGAGCATTGCCGTCGGAGTCTGGGCGGGAAATAATGACGGAGAGAAGATGTGGCAAGGGGGAGGCATTACGGTTGCTGCTCCGATCTGGAATGATTTTATGACTCGCTATCTCGAAGGCAAGGCAGCAGAGAGTTTCATTGCGCCAGATCCAATCACTACCGACAAGTCAGTTTTGAACGGCAAGGGTACGAACGAAGTCGTTGTTGTGATGGATACGGCCTGTGAAAATAAATTGGCAGGTGAGAATACTCCTGAATCTCAGAAGGAGGAAAGGACTTTCTCGGAAATGCACAACATACTTTATTATGTAAATAAAGATGATCCTCAGGGTGATTATCCGAAGAATCCGGGAGACGACGAACAGTTTGCTAATTGGGAGGCGGGGGTGGTTGCTTGGGCGACAGGAAATGCGACCGAGGGGGTTAATCAGGAAATTCCGACTGAAGTATGTGAACTCCGCAGTGATAGCAATGCTCCGACGATCAAGGTTGTCAGCCCTACTGATAATCAGATAATCCAGAACGGCAAATTTGATGTTGAGGTGAATGTATATTCCTTTTTCGGGGTTAAGCAGGTGGAATTCTATTTTGATGATGAGCTTTTGAAAATCGACAAAGACTCTCCTTATGAAGGATCTTTCAGAATATCATCGTCTGCTGGTGATGGTGTACATAAAATAATCATCAAGGCTTATGATAAGATCGAAAATATTACCCAGAAGGAAATTTCCATTATCGTTGCGGGCGGTGAAACCTATGCTTATCTTAAGCCAATTTCAGGTAGTGACTTCCCACTGGTCCTAGAAGCTGTCAGTTCTCTTAATCAGGAGGATATTAAGAAGGTTGAATTCTACTATCAACTCAATAGCGTTTATGATTCCGATATGAACCTGATTGAGAAACCGGGCTCGACACACAAGATAGGCGAGAGTACTTATCCTGTCCCAGGTTCTGACAATCTCTATCAGTTTTTGTGGGAGGAGGATAAGAGGTATTTTATCTCGGGAAAGTACAAAATATATTCAATTATCACGACTGATAAAAATAAGACATATGAGAGCAATGAGAGATATATAGAAATCAAATAAGCAACGAGGTTGTAAAAAATAAAAAAGCGGCGCCGAGGTGCCGTTTTTTTATTTCCTAAGGTATATTTGTCTCCTTATTATTCCTCTTCCTTAAAAACCCACCTGTTCTTCTCCTGTGCAACCCGACAGAGCTCGGTTATCTCCCTTCTGACGGTGACCGGGTGAGGTATGTTTTTCATCCTGAACTTATTCATTTCGGCGGCAGTCTGGATATCTATATTTCCGAATTCGAAGAAAGTAGGAATCGCTCCGCTGACATTGCTAGTGATGTCCTGTACTCTTTTGAGGTCGAGTTCCGAGACGATGCGATGAAAAATACCTTTCTGCTCAACATCTAAGAGCCTTTCGTTGGTAATTATCCATATATCAAGATAATAATCAGACCATCCCATAAACAATATGATCCACAAGAAGCCATAGTATACGCTGGCTGATAGTACGAAGATGTCATTATAGGGCTTTCCCATAAGAGCAGGCAGGACTTCCGGCGCTATCAAGATGTAAAAAACTACCGGCAGAAACGCCAGAAATATCATGTATAAAAAAAACGAAATCAGCGTGATTTTGTGTTTTCTTAAAATCATTTTTATCTCTTCGCCCTCTCTCTGTCCAGGAAAGCGGTAAAACACATTGAGTTTTTTTTGGTAGCTGTTTTTCATGATTATGGTAAAAATTTTATTTCTGATCTGTCTATGAAGTCTTTCCAGCTGATTGCTTCCCAGTCGATCAAGAAAAACTTAATGAGTATCGCTACAGCCAAAGCGACCATTACGACTGAAAAAATAACGATAGCATTTTCACTGAAGCTCCCTTTGAGTCCATATTTTTTCAGATGGAAGAGTACTAGCCAGCCGAAAAGAAAAAACATTCCGAACGGGATAACTATGAATATAATTGCGGGTAATATTATCGATGTCATCTTTATAAGAGAGTTTGATTATTCGGGTAGGTTATTCCCAGGTGTTCGTAGGCAAGCTTGGTCGCTCGTCTGCCGCGCGGAGTCCTAATTAAGAATCCCAGCTGCAAGAGGTATGGTTCATATATATTCTCAATGGTGTCCCTGCTTTCTGCCATACTGGCGGCAAGGGTGGAAAGCCCTACTGGATTATTTTCGAATTTATGGATGATAGTTTCTAATATTTTCCGGTCAGTCGGATCAAGTCCGTAGGAATCTATCTCCAAATGTTCGAAAGTGGCTTCAACGGCGGCGTTATCAATAACTCCTGACCCTCTGACTTCTGCAAAATCTCTCACTCTTCGGAGAAGGCGATTGCTGATTCTCGGTGTCTGGCGAGAGCTTTCGGCAATCCGTTGCGCGGCATTTTCTTTGATTTCAACTCCCAGGACATGACTTGATCGCGTAATGATTTCTTTGATCTCTTCATTTCTATAATAATCCAAATGATGGGTGATGCCAAATCGGTTGAGAAGCGGGGAGGAAATCAAGTCTATTCTGGTGGTAGCGCCGATGAGCGTGAATTTTGGCAGGTCCAGCCGGATAGTACGCGCCGAGGGACCTTTACCGACGATGATGTCGAGCGCATAATCTTCCATTGCGGGATAGAGCACTTCCTCAATCAGCTTGTTCAGACGATGGATTTCATCAATGAATAAAATATCTCCATCTTCCAAGTTGGTAAGGATTGCCCCTAAATCGCCCACTTTTTCGACAGTAGGCCCGGAAGTGACGCGGATATTTTTGCCCATTTCGTTGGCAATCAAATAAGAGAGAGTGGTCTTTCCCAATCCGCTCGGTCCGTGAAATAGGATGTGCTCGATGGGCTCATTTCGCTTTTTCGCCGCCTCGATGGAAATTGCCAGATTATTCTTGATTTTTTCCTGCCCGGTAAATTCTGAAAGCACGCGCGGCCTGATAGAGATCTCAAAATTCTGATCTTCGTTTTGTTCTTCTGGATCGTTCAGTGCCATATTTATAAGGTTATTTCTTTTTATACTCTAATTATACCTTGTTTTTAGGGAGGTGGTAAGAGAAGCGGTATTTTACTTTTATTCTGTCTTCTACTATCCATCAGTTTAGAATCTCAGTATCCTAAAATATACGAAATCTCATTAATAAAAATAATCTTGTATTTGGAGTAGCAGGTTTTAACCTGCGCAGCCGTCTGACACAATAATAACTTTCCCATAAATGCGTGCAGATTGAAGGGCGTCACCCTAAGCAAAACACCTCCATATAATATTCGCAAATGTGATGATAGAT
>JAQUYG010000011.1 GCA_028691985.1 Minisyncoccota bacterium | reverse complement strand
TATCCGAAGCAAACAAAACTCTCTTTTAACAAAAATCTTTCCATCCCACCAAGACAACCACGCAGGTTGAAACCTGCTACTCCGGGATGGTGACCATGCAGAATGAATCCTGCTACTCCGCGCATGACAACTCTCTGCGGGAACTGTGTCTCCGGACCGGTTACTTTTGGTTCGATTTCGGGATGGAAAAGTTTCTATAGCAAAAAGAATATCATAATGAGAGTTTTGTTTTGTGAGAATTAAAACTGTAAGGACCGGGTCTTAAGACCCGGTCCCGCTTCTTTATTAGGCTTGATCTCACTTTCCTAATACCCGCTCCCGCGGTAGCTAAAAGCCTGCTCTCTTCACCTTGGGAAATCGCTCCCGTTTTTTAGATTCTCCCTGCTTTATTAAGATGATGGAAATCATAAAACAATTATTCTGAAATATTTTTTTAAAAAGTGAGAATGTATGAGAGTGTTATATTCTGTTTTTCATATATAAAAAAAGAAGCCCGTCAGGTGGGTTTCTTTTTTTGTATTCTAAGATTGTAGAATCACTGTGGAGACTACTATTACTATCGCGTAAGCCAGTCCTGTTATAACTAGTCCGACGATACCTGCGGCTATAGTCTTTTTCGCTTGGTCGATTTGCGTATCATTACCTATGGATGTAAGATAAAGAATCCCTCCATAGATGACCACAAGAGTCGCAATAATAACCACAAACCCTAAAATATAATTTATTAGATTCATAATCGCCAGTTCTATATCGGTCGGAACTCCTCCTGGCGCTGGCGTATATCCCCAAGTTTTTATTTCTGCGGCATCGGCCTTTCTAATTATAAACACTGTATATAACAGATAAAGAAGATGAATTGTTTGGGTATTCTTTTTCATTTTTAACACCTCCTTTCCTTTTATATTATTTTTAAAGTTCATTTATCATCGCACTATCATTATCTCACTTTGTTTTTAATAATCAAGTTTTTAAATAGTTGCATAAATTTTGGCGGCTTAAAATGCGCATAAATCAATAAAAAACAGACACTCGGTCTGTTTTTAAATTCTTCTATAGCACGATACTCACCAGTTTTCCTTTCACTACGATCACTTTCCGCGGAGTTTTTCCTTCGAACCATTTTGTCACCTTCTCGCTTTTAAGAGCGATATTTCTGGCATCCTCGTCCGATATTTCCGCGGGAACCTTGATTTTATCTCGGAGTTTGCCATTGACTTGAACCACTAACTCAACCTCTTTTTCTCTGATGAGTTTTAAGTCGTAGTTAGGCCACGAGTTCAAATGTATGCTTTTATCATTGCCGATATTCTTCCATATTTCTTCGGTGATGTGCGGGGCAAAAGGGGAAAGTAGTGTTGTAAAAATTTCAAAATGTTTTTCTGAAATCTCATCGCGTTTTTCAAGTGCATTGGCAAGAATCATCAGCTGCGAGATCGCCGTATTGAATTTGAGCTCATCGATATCTTCCGTTAATTTTTTGACGGTTCTGTGTACGAGCGATTCGATTTCCTCTACATTGCTCAATTCTTCAAGATGCAGTTTCAGTTTACTGATCGCTTTAGCACGATGGTCAAATTTTGATTTCTCTTCCCACTTGCAAGTGCCAAAAGTTTTTTCAAGTCCTGTCGGGATAAAAATCGGGTCATAGCCGAAGCCGTTTTTGCCCTGCGGCTTTTCGGAAATCTTTCCTTCGCATATTCCATCGAACTGTTTGAAGCTGTCTGATTTTGGATTATAAATCGTTACTACCGCCTTGAAATATGCGCTGCGGTCCTTGCCTTCTATTCCTTTGAATATTTTTTCGTAAGCTTTGGGATAATTTTCTTTGGCAAATCTGCTAGAATATACTCCGGGCTTTTCACCCATCGCTTTGACACAAAGTCCGCTATCGTCTGCAATCGTTATATATCCGGTTTTTTTTGCGTAGTATTTAGCCTTCAAGAGAGAATTTTCTTCGAAGGTTTTCCCGCTTTCTTTCGGCTCTGATAATTTGTCTTTAATTTCCTTCAGGCCGATGACATTAAAGCCTTTCAGGTTAGCTTTCAGTTCTTTCAACTTTTCAGGATTATGTGACGCTAGTAATATCTTGCGTTTGCCGGTTTCGGTTTGGACTTTTGTCTGTAAGTTCCACACTCTTTCAAGAAAACGATTCACCCCGACAAGGCTGCTGGTGCTCCAAGCGATAGCTTCAGAATAGGGACCCATAAACATTTCATAGACGCGCAGAGTGTCCGCTCCGTAGTTTGCGATGATGTCATCAGGATTAACGACATTGCCGCGCGATTTGCTCATTTTCTGTCCGTCTTCGGCGATAATCATTCCGTGTGAACGGCGAGATTTGTACGGTTCTGCTGTGCCTACATATCCGAGATCAAACAGGAATTTGTGCCAAAAGCGGGAATAGAGAAGGTGTAGCGTCGTGTGCTCCATGCCGCCATTATAGAGGTCGATCGGTGTCCAATAATCGAGTTTTTTGCGGTCGGCAAATACTTTATTGTTTTTGGGGTCGATGTAACGCAGAAAATACCAACTTGAGCCTGCCCAGTTCGGCATGGTGTCCGTTTCCCGTTTCGCCGGTTTGCCACACCTTGGACACTTCACATCTACCCATCTACCGATTCCTGCAAGAGGAGACTCCCCCGTGTCTGTCGGTTCATAGTTTTTGACATCAGGAAGTTTGAGCGGCAGGTCCTTATCTTGGAGTGGGATTTTTTGCGTGATATTCAGAAGCTCGAATTCCCAAGCAATCAGTCCGTTCTTTTCGATTCGTTCCAGGTAGTTGGCAGTGAAATTATATTCTTTTTCAAGTTTTTTGTAATCGCGGCTTTCTTTGAAGTCCGGGAATACTTTATTGAGAATTTCCTTGTCTTCGAAAAGTTCCCCCAGGTTTTTAAATCTGGAAATTTTGGTAATTTTTACAATCTCAAAATCTTTATTTTGTTTGTCCTTGAATTTTATCAAATCGCCAACCTTCACATCTCCAAAATATCTTTCTGGCTCTTCTGGATTTAGTGCTCGAGTTTCGATGGTTTTGACGCCGTTCTTGATGAGATTGAAAACTCCTTCTTTCGGGAAATTCAGTTCCACTTTGATATCTAGTTCATCCGCCAGACAATGTTTGCATTTGACAATCGGAATCGGCTCGCCCCAATAATGCTGACGGGAGAATACCCAGTCACGCAATTTGTAATTTATAGATTTTGTTCCCCGCTTGTTTTTGCTGATATGAGCGATGATTTTTTTCTTGAATTCTGAAGTCGTGAGTCCGTTCCATTCATGAGAATTTATAGCGACACCTTCCTCGATATAAGAGTCGTTTAAGATTTCTTTATAGAGTTCTGGGATTCTGCGACCGATAAAATGTTTCTGTTCGTGGAGAACGATGCAACCGATCTTATTCTCTTTGAAAAATTGGAGAGTTTCGGCGAAGGGAATATACTTGTCATTATCGGAAATGAATATTTTTATGATTTCCGCTTTATTCTTTAAACTTTTCCAATCGGTTTTATCTTTGGCAAAATCTTCCACGCTCGCTATATCGGAGTTTTCATTCCGCCACTCTTTTTTGAATTTCACAAAATCAACCACTTCCGAAGCGGGCGCGATAAGATAAATTCCTTTTATTTTTTTGTTTGTCTCGTTTATGAAATCGGCGATTGCCGCACAACCCAAACTGTGCCCGATAAAAATCGTGTTGGCGTTAATCTTGCTTTCATATTGTTTCAAAAAAGAAATCCATTGTGTTCGGTTCGGATGGTGGGAGTTCGGCATATTAGGGGCGATAATCTCATAACCCAGTTTTTCTAGGTTTTCCTTGATCCAACCGTCTTTCCAAGGTGAAAACTGACCGTTTTCATCATCTTCAAAACCGTGTACGAAGATGGCAGTGCGTCCGCCTTCAGGTTCGATTACTGACTTTATCTCCATTCCAAATTTCTGCGCAAATTCCATATCGCGCGTATCGTGCGCCGGGACCGCCATAATGGCACCTGTTCCATAACCGGAGAGAACATAGTCTGAAATCCAAACAGGAAGCTCTTCGTCGCTCAGGGGATTAATGGCTTTGATGCCTTGAAGTTCGATACCGGTTTTTTCTTTCGCAAGATCCGTGCGGTCAAGATCGGATTTATTTTTTGCCTCCTCGATATATTCCAGTACCTCATTCCAGTTGCCGATTTTATCTTTATATTTTTCCACGATCGGATGTTCGGGTGCAACCACCATATAACTCACGCCGAAAATTGTATCAGGACGGGTGGTGAATACTCTCAAGTTTTCTGTCACTTCATCTCTTCCAATTTTTATAGAAAAATCTATTTCTGCGCCTTCGCTCTTGCCGATCCAATTTACTTGCTGCGTCTTAATTTTTTCCAAGTAATCGACTGTGTTCAAATCATTAATAAGTCTCTCTGAATATTTTGTGATTCTAAGCATCCACTGGCGGACATTTTTCTTCTCGGCAACAGCGCCGCATCTCTCGCAATTGCCGCTGATCACTTCTTCGTTGGCAAGTCCGATTTTGCAACTCGGACACCAGTTGATAGGCATCTCTTTTTCATATGCCATCCTGTTGTCGTCGATAAAATTTTTGCGCGCGATCGCATCCAATCCTTTTGGGATTTTCAATTCCTCGATAGGTCGGGCCTTGTCTGCTTTTTCGTCATAAAAACTATTGAATAATTTCAAAAATATCCACTGTGTCCATTTGTAATATTCCGGGTCGGTGGTGTTTATTTCACGCGACCAGTCGAAACTCGGACCATAGCTCTTGATTTGCCTCTTGAAGTTCGCTACATTTTCACTAGTCACAACCACAGGATGTTTTTTTGTTTTGATGGCAAAATTTTCCGTTGGCAATCCGAACGCATCCCAACCGATTGGGAAAATCACATTTTTGCCCTGCATTCTTTTCTTGCGGGAAACAATATCCATCGCCACATGCGGACGAACATGCCCCACATGAAGTCCTGCGCCGGAGGGATAGGGGAATTCCAAAAGACAGTAAAATTTCTCTTTTTTCGAAAAATCCTTAGCCTTATAAATTCCGCTTTCTTCCCACTCCTTCTGCCATTTTTTCTCGATTTTCTTGAAATTATACTTATTCATATACCGCAAAAATTATTGAATTACGCTAATTTATTCTAGCCCAAATTGGCTTGGTTGACAAGAAAAATAAAAAAGATATGATAGTTAAAAGGCTTATAATTTTATTGAAAACAAAAAGGAGAGAGGCTTTAAAATGAAAGAAGGAGTCCAGCGAATGGAAAAGGAAAAGGAACCGTTGACCATTAAGAAGCCACCATTAAATTTTGAAGAACGGATAGGGTTAGCAAATTTATTATCAATAGCATGCCCCCCCTCTTTGAAGTATAATGACTGGGAAAAAATAATTATTATGGGGATAAAGGCTGATTTTGAGAACTGTATATTATTGATGAAGAAAGATAAAACATTGTTTAATCAATTTAAAAAAGCATTAGATATAGATTTAGGAACCCTAATTGAGGTGTCTAACGCGAATCATTTTTTAAACATCCCGTATCGTGCCGCGATACTATCAATGCTATTGCAAGAAGAGTAATTTATAAAACTCTTTTTTTTCTTAGATAAAAAAGTAGAATTGAAATTAAAACAAAAGGTTCAGTAGAGACTACTGAATTCCTGGTCATAAAAATATGTGGCATGAGAACTAAATCCCGAAAAGTCTTTTTGCATTTGCACTAGTAATCTTTTCCAACTCGTTTGTATCCATTCCACGAATCTCTGCAATCTTATCGATGACATATTTCACAAAAAGGGGTTCGTTGATTTCGCCGCGATGGGGGACGGGGGAAAGATAGGGCGCGTCGGTTTCGACTAGGATTTTTTCAAGCGGCATATTCTTGAGCGTTTCGCAGAGAAAACATTCATCTTGGCTGCCGCACTTATAATAAGTTATAACACCTGTAAAACCTATATAAAATCCTAGGTTCAAAAATTCTTGCGCAATTTCCGGCCCGGCAGTGAAACAGTGGAGAACGCCATTCCAATCAGAAGTCTTGTAACTTTTCAAAATTTCTAAAACTTCCAAATAAGCCTCGCGACAATGGACGATGATCGGGGCGTTGTGATTTTCGGCAATTTCAAGTTGCGCCCGGAAGGCATCTTCCTGCACTTGGGGCGAACAATTAGGTTTTTTGAAAAAGTCCAGTCCGATTTCGCCGACTGCGATGGTTTTATATTTCAAGAGCAATTCCTCGATGCGTTTGAGATTTTCTTTGTTCGCTGAATCGGCGTCGTGTGGGTGGATGCCGACTGCGGCAAAAATATTATCGTTAGCTTCCGCAAGCTTTACGCTTCGCTCGCTTGATTTCATATCACATCCGACATTGATGATTTTTTCTCCGCCCGCATCAAAAAAACGCTTAAGCGCCTGCGGACGCATCTCGTCAAAATCGGGAAAATCGATATGAGCGTGGGTATCGATCATATTTTTTTAAGAGTTATTTTTTATGTCATCGTATTTATTCGTGTCATTGCGAGGAGGTAATCCGACATGGCAATCCCGTTGCCATAATTCGCTTAATGCTATATCGTTTTACCTGTATAGTAACGGGATTGCCGCGCTCCGCTATCGCTACGCTCGCAATGACACGTAAGAGCAATAATTTATTTCTCCAACCTCGGGAAAAGCCCCTCGCCCTTTTTTACAGATGCTCCTACTGTCAAACTCTCTCCGCATTGTTCAGAAATTTTTCTTGAGGTTTCAGGAAGAAACGGAGCGATAAGTTCGTTTATGACAAAAATAGTTTCCAAACATTTATAAAGCACACAGCCGGTTTTTTCTTTGTTTTCTTTGATGAGTTTAAACGGTTCGTAACTCTGGATATATTTATCAAGCACGCTGACCAATTCATTAATATCTTTAAGCGCCGAGTCAAGCTCAAAATTTTCAAAAAGTTCTAATCTTTTAGCTAATGCTAGGTCTTGCAAAACTTTCAAATCCAAATCTTTGCCCTTGAATTCGTTATCTATACCTTGTTGATCTTCGATAATATCCTGAGGCACAAGAACCTTGTCTTTGTATTTTTCATCAAACTCTGGTACCCTACCATCAAAATATTTCTCGATCATCGCCAGCACTCGTGCCACTAAATTGCCCAAGCCGTTTTGTAAATCTGATTTATAGATTTCGTCAAAATGTTCGTAGGAAAAGTCGCCGTCTTCTGTGGTTGGAATTTCTTTTAAGAGGTAATATCTCAAAGAATCTACTCCATATTTTTCAATTGCTTTAAATGGATCGATGACATTGCCAAGACTCTTGCTCATCTTTTGTCCGCCGGAGGTTATGAAACTATGCACGCAGATTTTTTTTGGGAGCGGAATTCCTGCCGATAAAAGCATCGCAGGCCAGATCATCGCGTGAAATCGCAGGATGTCTTTGCCGATAACATGGGTTATATTTCTGTTGTTGAGCCAAAACTTTTCAAAATTCACATCGCTCTTATCATCCCCAAGAGAGGAGTCTCCAAACTCGCCATACCCAAGTACGGAAATATAATTCGTGAGCGCATCGCACCAGACATACATCGTCTGGTCAGGGTCATTCGGCACCGGCACTCCCCAGTCTAATACGCTTTTGGAACGAGAAAAGCTGACATCCATTTTTTCCTTCTCTGCATCTTCTATGATATTTAAAATTTCATTCTTGCGTGCTTCAGGAATAACTTCGAATTTACCTGACTTTATTTTTTCTTTAATTTCTGGCAAATATTTATAAACCTTGAAAAAATAATTTTTCTCATCAACTTCTTCCGGCTCTTTTTGGTGGTAGGGGCACTTGCCATCCACCAAATCTTTTTCGGTGAGAAATGCCTCGCAACCTACACAATATTTTCCCTTATAAGTCTTGTCGTAGATATCTCCTGCTTCATAAAGTTTCATCCAAAGTTTTTGCGCGGCGATTTTGTGTTTTTCGTCGGTGGTGCGGATAAAGGCGTTGTTGCTGATATTCAGAGTCTTTAATAATTCCTTGAAGCGCGCGGCATTGCCGTCTACGAATGCTTGTGGTTCCATTCTTTTTTCTGTTGCAGTCCTTTTGATTTTTGATCCGTGCTCATCGGTGCCGGAACAGAAGAAAACCTCGTCACCTTTCAACGCGTGATATCTTGCCAGTACATCCGCTTGCAGAGCTTCCATCGCGAACCCGATGTGCGGAACGGAATTGGCATAAGCGATGGAGGTGGTTACATAAAATTTATTTTTTTCTTCCATGAGTGATTTATTATCTTGTTTTATAAAACCCTCTTGGTATTGAGGGTTTGGAAAAGTCGTTGATGTGATTCTATGAATTTTTCTTTCTCTTTTCCTCTACTATGTCTTCTATGACGATAGAAATGATGGTCGTAATCGGTATAGCAAGAATCATTCCTAATATTCCCGCCAGTTGTCCTCCAATAATGGCTGCGATTATTATGATAATGGGATGTAGCCCGACAGATTTTTCCATCACTTTAGGAACGATGAGATAATTTTCGAATTCCTGTATAAAAAAGTATAAGACGAAAGTTATTGCTGCTATAGTAGGAGAAACAGTGAAGGCGATTATGACTGCCGGAATCGCGGAGAGTATCGGACCGATGTATGGGATGAGTTCAAGCAGTCCTGCAATTATCGCTAAAACCAGGGCGTAGGGGACACCAATAACATAGAGCCCGATAAAAGACAGGAATCCTATGATAAAGCCGAGTGTTACTTGCCCTATAAACCATCTTCCGAGCTTGTTTTCTACTTTTCTGATAATGCGCATTGATTGCGATTGCATTTCTTGAGGAAATGTCGCTTTGACGAATTTTTCAATCCCATTCTCTTCTGCTACGAGATAGAAAGACATAACCAATACAAGTATCGCCGAAAAAATTCCTCCTACGAGCCCCATCGCTCCGGTAAAGATGAATACGGTCGCATTTTTGAGCGCCGAGCTCAGGTTGGTTAATATCTCCTGAAAATCGGATGCCATGATTCCGAAATTCTGTCCATTATTTTTTATGGAATCAAAATCAAATTCGCTGACATAACTCGGAACATTGGAGGCCAATTGGCTGACTTCTCTCGCTAGTGGTGGAGCGACTGCATAGACTAATATTCCCATGACTGCGGCTAATGAAGCAAAGAGTATTCCTGCACCGAAAACGCGAGGAATGTTCCGTTCTCTCTTCATCTTGTCGACGGCAGGATCCATTATCAGCACCAATAGAACGGAAATGAAAACGGTAAAAATTACATCTTTTATATAAAATAGGAAGAGCAGGACGAAGGATGTTAGAAATACTCTGAGAATACTTTCATACGAAACATCAATTTCTACTTTTTCTTTTTTCATTTTATAGTTTTAATAATTTTTCGAATTTTTTGCCGTCTCTGAACGGTCCGATAATTGCGAGATTAAGGCCTTTTTCTATGAAAATATTTTTCGCGACTCGTTGCAGGTCTTTGGTTGTTACTGCGTTTATCTTAGCAAATTTTTCTTTAGGGGTCAAAATCTTTCCGTTCAGGAGTTCTTGGCTGGTGATGAAGCTTGCCAGGGAACTGGAAGATTCCAGAGAGATTGCCATCCTGCCGCGGATGTGGTTTTTGGCCCTTTCAATCTCCTGCGGACTGACCTTTTCGTCTTTTATTCTCCTAATCTCTTCCATAATCATTAAAATCGCCTTTTTACATTTATCATTGCCAACTCCAGATTGGATTGTGAAATACCCGACATCCTGAAAGTCTTCGGCATAAGAATATATATAATAAGCCAACCCGTTTTTTTCCCGGATTTTTTCATAAAGTCTTGAACTGCTGTTTCCTGCCAGGATCACATTCAAGACATCCAGCGCATATTGATCCTTGTGTCCAGTTTTGAATGCTCGGAACCCCAGAGAAAAATTAGTCTGGTCGGTTTTTTTATATTTCACAAATACCTTCGGCTTTTCTTGCGCATCTATATTTTTTAGCACCTTTGCTTTTTGTGGATGTTTCTCAAATGACACGAATAGCTTTTTGATTTCACGATCCACCTTTCTCTCATCGAAATTTCCGGATACTGTGATGATAAGATTATCTTCTCGATAGTTTTTACAATAAAAGTCGACAAGGTCCTGTCTGCAAAAATTTTTCACATTCTCTTTGCTCCCTAGCTGATCATGTCCCAGACTCTGTCCCTGGTAGAGCATATTTTCAAAGACAGAGGGGATATCTCTCATCGGCGCATCTTCGTACATATTAATTTCTTCTATGACTGCATCTTTTTCATTTTCGATTTCTTGTTCTTCAAACTTAGAATGGAGTAGCATATCCGACAACATATCAAGGGCAAGAGAGATATCTTTTTTCTCTGTCTGTATCCAGTATCCCGTATATTCTTTCCCCGTGAATGCGTTGTTTGCGGCTCCGACATTATCCAACTCCTTGGATATGTCTGTGCCGGTCGGCCTTTTCTCTGTTCCTTTGAGCATCATATGTTCGAGAAAATGTGCAACCCCCTCCATCTTCCCGACTTCATCCCGCGACCCGACTCCGAAAATCGCTACCAAGGTTACAGTTTCTATGTTGCGGTTAGGGACCTTTATGATTCTGATTCCGTTTTTGAGCTTCGTTTTCTTATACATCATTTTATCTGTGATATCTTTTATTAAAAAATCTGGAAGGTTGAAAAATAGCAATTCCTAAATTAAGTAGGAGTCGCGGTCGGTCTGGTCACTTGTTTGTGACAAGAGGAGATTTTGTTTTGTTTCCAACCGTAACCCCAATTAGAATCATCGCTAATTTCCAACCTTCCAGATACATATGAAATGTACTCTATATTATCCGATATCTGGGATTTTTGTCAATGGATTTTTTATCACAACCTGCCATTATGGTTTGCCAGAGGTCAAGAGGATTTCTGCCGCCTTGGGGAAAGCTCGATATGCCGACTGTGAATAACTGGGGGGCTGGTCATTTTATTTTTTTTATACTAGAATAAGATATGTGGAAAATGCGACAACCTATAACGATAAAATATGTTTGCAGAGGAAAATTCCAAATTGATTTCCAGTCTTTATAAAGCGAAAAAAAGGCAGGAAATTTCCGAAATATTGGAGTATATGGGCGAATCTGGTAACCCCGTTTTTATTTATCCGATTTTGGATGGATATGCCAAATACAGGAACTCTTCTGTTGGATATTACTTTATTTGGAGTCTTTCGCGTTTGGATTCTCCTAGTCTCGGTGATCATTTGAATAATCTTCTGGAAAGTTACGAAGTCCAAAGAGGGCACATACCTTTGGTGCTTTTTTTTATGGCGGAAAAAAGATTTTTTAGCGAGACTGCCAATAAGATGGCTTCTATGTATTTGGATAATTATGAAGATACTTCTTTTCGTAAGGATTTTAACTTAAAAAGTCTGGAGCTGAATTGTATCATGGTCTATTCGTATTGGGCAGATATTTTAAAAAATCATGAGCAAACACTGCGTAGACTTATCTTTAATACTAATTTGAGTGAAGGTGAGAGAGCTCTTGCCTTGAATTATCTTCTGGAAATTGATACTGATAGACAGATTAATTTCTTGATCGATAATTACGCTGAAAAAATAAGGGGTAGGAATATAGAGAATAACTTGGCAAGAAAGCTTCTAGTCTGTCAGTGTGGTAAGCCAAGCGTTTTGAAAGAAACGATTATGGGTAGCGGGCAGGAAAAAGCTAAGTCCATACTATCTGAAAGCGGAGGGAAAAACAAAAAAGAAGGTAATTTGTTGGTTTACAACAATATAAGGACCATTGCGAGGATAGCTATCCTTAGAAGGCAAATCAACAATAAGACTCTTTCCAGTGAGAACATCGGGTTTAATATCTTTCCGGAAAACGAGCTTCTGGTGAGACAATCTCAATGTCTGAATGAAAAGAATTTTTTCATCAGTATGTGTAAAGACTTGATATCGATAATAAATTCGCTAGATGAAAGAATTGAGGATCATAAATTGAGTGAAAAGAGGATGTTTGATATACTGGTCGATATACCTGAGAAAAAAATAGATATTCCTTTGGGGAAATTATTCCTATATTTGAATGCCAAGGGGGCGGGGGTGGATTATTATTTTTACGGATTTTGGCAATTAGAGGATCTTTTAGAGGGGCTTGTGGCACAGAAGGAAGACGATGAATTTTTTAGCAATTTGAAACATTTCGGCATAGAAAAAATGTACAAGGAGAAACAGTGGCACAAAATCAATTGCTATGTTTTGGGTTATTATATGCAGATACTGGAAAGGGTTAATAGAGATTTTAATCAGCTTATAGATCAGGATGTTTGTTAATATGTCTGTCTTTAATATAATTTAGAAAAATATTTAATTAAAATGCGTATGGAAGAGAATGAGGAGCATGGAGTATTTTTTATCACTCAAGATGTTTTTTTGTTCAGTAGTACTGGTAAACTGCTTGCTCTCAGACATTTTTCCGGTAAGTGGCTTTTGCCTGGCGGACATATAAACAAAGACGAAGACTGGCAGACGGCGCTTTTTCGGGAGATAGAAGAGGAAACGGGTATAACCGATTTAGAGATTTCAAAACCCATATTTGTGGACAATTGGAAGAATCCGGAAGGCTTCCAGTACGGAGTGTTCTTTGCGGGGAATACTTCGGCTGAGGAGGTTAGATTGAGTGATGAGCATATCGAATATAAGTGGCTTGGCAGTTTGCAGGAAATCGATGAATTGGACTGGTGGTGCGAGCCCCTTAAAGAAAGGATTATCGAAGCTTGGAATGGGCATATGGATTCGGAAGGTTGATTTTTTGTTCCGGCTTGCGTAAAATAAAAATAATTTTTAAAATAAGAGATAGTATTCTTTGTTTTTTAATTTCAAGCAGATGATTAAAATTGAAAATCTTGTTAAAAAATATGACAGCTTTACGGCCCTGGGCGGTGTTTCATTAGAGTTCAAAGATGGTGAGGTTGTGGGGCTTCTTGGTCCGAACGGTGCGGGAAAGACGACACTTTTGCGCATCTTGGTAGGCTTTTTAAAACCGACTGACGGTGAAGTGGAAATTGAAGGGATGGATATCAAAAAACCGATACTTGAGCAAAAGATAAAAAGCAAAATCGGCTATCTTCCTGAATTGGCTCCTCTTTATGAGGATATGTTGGTTGGTGAATATCTGAAATTTGTCGGTAAGATGCAGGGGGTGTCTTCCGATGAGCTTGATAAAAAAGTAAAAGAGATAATTTCCAAATGCGGACTTGTAGAAAAGAAGAACGCTGAAATCGGCACACTTTCTAAAGGTTATCGTCAAAGAGTGGGGATTGCGCAGGCGCTTATTCATAATCCGAAAATTGTTATTCTTGACGAGCCGACTACCGGGCTCGATCCGAATCAAAGGATAGAGATCCGTGACCTTATAAAAGAAATCGGCAAGGACCGAACAGTGATTCTTTCGAGCCACATTCTTTCCGAGGTACAGTCGACCTGTTCGCGTGTCGTGATTATCAATAAAGGAAAAATAGTCGCCGACGGAAGTCCTGAAGATCTTGAGAAAACCGGCAAGGGTGCAGTGGTTATAAATATGGAAGTGGATATTCTGGAGAACAATCTTATCGAACGATTGAGAAGCGTTGCGGGAGTGACTGATGTTAAGGCTGAGGGCAATAAGATAACGATAGAGACGGAGAAGGAAAAAGATGTTCGCGCTGCAATTGCGAAGATAACTGTTGAGTCGGGCGCTGGGCTTCTTGTAATGGAAAGGAAGCAGACTAGCCTCGAAGATGTATTTATCAACCTAACTCACAACGAAAATGAATAGGATAATGATACTTGCAAAAAAAGAGTTGAATTCATACTTTAATTCTCCCCTCGGCTATATCGTCGGTAGTGTTTTTCTCGTTGCCAGTGGCTGGATTTTTATGCAGAGTTTTTTCTTTTACGAGATTGCTTCAATGCGTTCTTTCTTTTCGATGATGCCGATTATTTTGATTTTTATTCTTCCGGCGGTTACGATGTCTTCTTGGGCTGAAGAGAAAAAAAGCGGAACCGTTGAAGTCTTGCTGACTTTTCCGTTGGAAAATATCCAGGCAGTTTTGGCGAAATTCCTCTCCGCATTTGCGTTTCTCGGTGCGCTACTTCTTATGACTTTTTTTATCCCTCTTATGCTCATTAAAATCGGTGAGCCTGACCGGGGCGTGATTTTTGCCGGTTATCTGGGAACGCTTTTTTTGGGCGCAGCATATATTTCCATCGGACTTTGGGTTTCTTCAATTGTAAAAAATCAGATTACGGCTTTCATCCTCAGCTTGGTCGTAATCTTCGGTTTCTATATTGTTGGCAGTTCCATGCTACTCGACTCGCTGCCACCGCTCGCAGTTTATGTCGGTGAAAATCTGAGTCTTTCCACACATTTTAATTCTATATTGCGGGGAGTTCTATCGCTTAAAGATCTGATTTATTATATGTCGGTCGTTATATTTTTCCTGTTTCTGAACGCTCGTGCGGTTGGGGAGAGGAACTGGAGATAAGTTTTTTGAAAATAAAAAAAATAGAAAGTCGTTTTTCGGTTTTTAGCCAATCTTTCTATTTGAATGGATTTTAAATATTTTATTACGATTTTCGTTTCAATTAATATAATCATAAAAAAAATTATAGAAGCAGATAAAGGAATTAATCCACTTTTTGTTCCTAGTAGAAAAATTAACGCTGCATGGGATAAGTAAAAGGAAGGAATGCCTATTGGTCTTATATATATCACTTTTAAGTCTCCTCTATTTATTTTTTCTCTTCCTTATTTTCCCTTGAATAAAGCATCTCTTCTTTTAATCAATGAAATAAAACGAAAAGTAACATTATATTGATAACAAGTATATAACTAAGTTAATTATCTAGCCAAATATTAATTTTCAGCTCTTATGAATAAAAATCTTATCAAATCTGCGAACGGTTCAATTTTGATTTTTCTGTCTTTTCTTCTGGCAGTGAATTATTTGGTCTCGCAACAGTCTTTCTATGTGGATCTGACACAGGAAAAGATATATACTGCTTCGGATGCTTCTAGAGATATTTTAGGAAATATTGAAGAGCCAGTTAATATAACTTTCTATATCTCCGAGGATCTGCCTTCTAATTTGTTGACTTTCAAGACAGAAATGCAGGATATTATGAATCAATACGAAGATATTTCGCAGGGCAAGCTCAATATTAAATATGAAACTCCAGATAATGAAGATGCTACCGCGCAGGAACTTGCGCTCAAAGGGATTCCACAGCTACAGAGTGAAGTTTTTGAGAAGGATAAGATTGAGGTTAAGAGATTTTTCTTCGGTGCGGAGATTTCTTCCGGTGATGAAGAAAATGAAAAATCGGAAGTTCTTGCGTCAATTTCTTCGCTTAGCAGCTTCGAATATGATTTGGTGTCAGCAATTTATTCCGTTTCAAAGCGAGACAAAGAAATTATAGCTTTTTTAAGTGGCCATGGAGAGAAGGCGCTTGACACGACGGAGTTGGAAAAATCTTATGAAATTCAGAGCGTGGCGATTTCGGCAGACGAAGGCAATCGTGGTTTTTATGTGGCGCAAGATCCTGCTGGGGCGGAGGATTTGCAGACTTCCGAGATAGCTAGCGAAGAGCTTGTTACGACAGAAGAAGAAAAAGAATTTATTTCTCCCACGACGCTGATAATCGCTAAGTTGGAAGGTGACTTGAGTATCGATGAAATCTCTGTTATTAAAGAATTTGTGTCCGGCGGCGGGAAGATGATTGTGCTGGCGGAGAAAATCAATCCGGACCTTGAACAAGGTTTTGTCGCGAAAAATATCGAGAGCAATATAAATGAGCTCATAAAAGATTACGGAATTGAGATTGAAAACAATCTGGCCTACGACAAATCAAATTCTACCATATCCTATTATAAGCAGACTTATTTCGGTAGAATGCCGGCGGAGAGTTATTATCCGTTCTGGATCCAGGCCATTGCGGAAAATTTCAGCAATCATTCTTCTCTTTCCAAAATTCAGTCTATGACTTTTCTTTGGGCATCTTCGCTTAAGGCGGAAGGCAATGATGCGTATGATGTAGAAACTCTTATTACTTCGACCAAGGATGCGAGCCTCCTTTCGGGAGATGCCTTGGATATCTCTCCAGAGGCGAGACTCTCTTTCGCGGATAGTAGTAAGAGGGTTTTGGCGGCGAGTGCGACGGCGAAGGATGGCAGCGGCGGACAAGTAGTCGTGGTAGGTGATAGTGATTTTGTTTCTCCCGGTTTTATGAATCCGCTTCCTGATAATGAGATTTTTTTCCTAAACCTTGTTGATAGCGTTTCCAGCGCGGCAAATCTTTCTTCGATCAGGTCGAAAAACATTTCCGGAAGACCGATTCGCGCCGTAACTGATAGTGAAAAAAATTATTGGAAATTTTTCACGATCTTTGGTGGAGCAGTTTTGCTCGGAGCCTACGGTTTTATGAGGATCAGCAAGAGGAAGAAGTTGAGCAAGTCGTAAGTTTTTTAAAATATACATCTTTTATTCCAGCCCTAGTGGCTGGTTTTTTTATCTGTGTTTCAAAGTAGCAGGTTAAAAACTGCATGGTTATTCGAAGTAAGCAACGCCTTATCTTAACAAAATTTTCTATCCCATCAAGACAACCGCGCAGGTTGAAACCTGCTACTCCATCACGATAATTGACTTTTTTAGCTTTTTACTATATTATACAAGGTTTCGCATGCTCATTAAAAAACGGAACAAAAAATAAAAAGAAAAAAAGAGGAGAGGATAATAGATGAGATATATATTTCTTTCTTTTTGCTTGTTGATGTGTGTAATCTCAGTGGTATTTGTCTCACCGGTTGCGGCTGGAGAGGGGTATATTAACGAGGTTAGAGTAAATGATGAAGAAGTAGACGAAAATGAAGTTATATTGCTTCTTTCCGGTGATAGGACTGTTATTACCGTGGAGGTTGACAATCTAAAAAATTTTTCTGTCTTTCTTGAAGATGCTCAAGATATCTTTAAGGATGGAGATATTCAATATAGCGGAGATAAATGTACTATTTTCGCTAAAAATATAGAAGGTCTTTCAAAAGAAGGAGAAATTCTTATTAATGTGATCAATGACGATACCAAGTCTCGTGTGAGTCAATTTACCTTGGCTTATCATCTTGTAAAGTATGAAAGCTTGGACTATGAAATTGTAATTGAAGAGCCAAGCTCTGATTCTGTAGATGAAGGGTGGGTAGATTTTTCTATTTTAATTGAAGGAATAACGAAAGAAGAAAGAGATCTTATTGGTCTTAAATGCTCTTGTGTGATAACAAGCAGCAGGCTCGAAGAACCAATAACTTTCGATGGTTTTGAGAGGAGGATAAAACTTCTTAGCGATAGCTACGAGTTTAAGGTGACGCTAACTGACAAGTTTCAAAAAAGTCAGTCCGAAGAATTTCCCCTGATTGTTTTGGATTCGGAGCCTGGGAATGATGTCTTTATTAATTATTCACAGACAAATAATATTGCTATAGTCAATGCGCCGTTTCTGATAGATTTATCTGGCTCTTATGCTGATGTCGATACCTTTTTCTATATCTTCGTCAACGGAGAGCAGGTCGGTAAATTGACTTATCTGCAGGGGCGAAAAAATAACATGGTCTTTGAATATACTTTTGATTCTCCGGGAACATATAACATAAAAATAGTTGTTGGAGAAATGAAGGAGGAATTCGCAAAGAAGACATTTGAGGTTGAAGCTCTCGTCTCAGGGGCGGTGTCTGGCATTGAAGAAGTTTCTGCAAAAACAGAAGAATATACACAACCGGAAAAAACAGAAGGGGGGGGATTGCTGGGACATGGGGCTATTTCTTCTGAGGAGCTTAAAGCTCTTGAAGAGCAAAAAAGAAAAATTGAGAGTGAGAATAAGCAGGTTCCAGGGTTGGGTTTCCCTCATATATTGGCAGTTTTATTTTTAACTGCTAGAATATTAAAAAGAAAATTATTAGAGGTGTTATAAAATGAAAGAAAATGATTCAGCAGAAAGGGTAGTGGGTTTAGTAAAAAGTGTAGTGGCAGCGTCTCTCGACAAAGGAGACTTTTCTGTTAGAAAAGAAGGAACGCTCCAAATAGTGCATGGCGGTTATTATGGTCTTACCATAATCGTTTCTATACCAGAAACAGTTTCTGACGAAATCTTTTGCAGTACCAAGAGTGCTGTAGAAAATTCCTTAGGACAAATTTGTCCAGGGGTGATAGTTTTCGTAAGAGGTTGCGCTTGTAATTAAGAAAAACGGACTAGATTTAAATTTTTTTCTAGTTCTTTTTATTTTGCCTGAAAAATGCTAGAATTAGGACATAAAGAGCCTAATTTTTTGTTATGATAGAAGAAGTGATTATTGCGGTTTTAGGGACGGTTTTTTCGCTAGTTGTATTATTCTTGGTGTTTAAAAACAAGATTGCTGAATATTTGGCTTTTGTGAATAATAAGATGGCGGATGATAATATCCGTAAGATGGAGGAGCGGAATCAGGAAATTTTGAAGATGGAGCGGGAACGGTTTTTGGAGATGGGCGAGGAGAAGATGAAGCGGAATGAGCAGTTTTTTGAAAATAAGATAAGAAGTAGCGAGCAGACTCTAGGAGGACATAAAGATCTGATAAAAGAGCTGGTGAGCAAGATTGACGAGGAAATAGGCAAGAGCAATCGCCGTTTGGAAGAAACAGAAAAAGAGCGGGTGGGCGAGTTTTCTAATCTAAAAACACTTATTGAAGAACATAAGGAAGTGGCAAAAGAGCTCAAACATTCTACGGACGACCTCAAGAATATCCTTTCCAATAATCAGATGCGTGGTAAATATGGCGAAGAAGTGGCGGAAAATATTTTGAAGATGTTAGGATTTCAGCGGGATTTGGATTATACGGTCAATGTCAGACAAGAAACGAATGTTAATCGTCCGGACCTTACCATAAAACTTCCGGACAAAAGCAAAATCAATATCGATGTGAAATTTCCCTATCAGTCGTTGGTGAAATATCAGGAAACGGAAAATAAAGACGAGAAAAAAACGCACCTTGTCCAGTTCGCCAAAGATGTAAAAGAAAAAATCAAGCAGGTGACGAGTCGTGATTATATCAATCCCGAGGAGAAGACCTTGGACTTTGTGATTTTGTTCGTGCCTAACGAGATGGTTTTTTCAGTGATTTGTGATCAGCTTTCCGAAATATCCGAAGAGGCGATGCGGAAAAAGGTGATCATCGCCGGTCCGTTTTCTTTTGCCGCTATCACGCGAATGATTCGCCAGTCATATGACAATTTTCGAATACAGGAAGATTTGCATCGTTTGGTCGGGCTTATCGGAAAATTCAAGAATGAATTCGGGAAATATAATATTGAAATGGATAAGTTGGGCGAGCGCATAAATTCAATGTCTAAGCAATACGAATTGGTTTCGACGACACGAACGCGTCAGCTCGGCGGTATCATGGAAAAGATAGAAGGGGCAAGTGAGATGAGAGAACTTAAGGAAATTGAAGCGGAAAAAAAATGAAGTTTTGAGATAGATAAAATTTTATAAAAATGAAAAATTGGAAGATTACAAATAGGAAGACTGTCCACGAGAATAAATATTTCAGCATCGTGAAAGAGGATTTTATTTTGCCGGATAATCAGAAAGGGGAATATTTTTTGTTAGAAATATTAGATTTTGTCTCGGTGGTGGCCGTGCAGGACGGGCATATCTTCTTTGTTGAAATGGAACGGTATGCTCTTAAGAAAAAACTTTTAGAAATTCCGATGGGCGGGGCTGAGAAAGGCGAGACTCTTCTTCAGGCAGCACGACGCGAGCTTAGAGAGGAAACTGGCATAACTGCGAAGAAGATGAAAAAGATCGGGTATCTGGAGGCTTTCAAGGGAAAGTCGGATCAGCGGTTCGGGGTTTTTATCGCCGAGGGTTTGAGTTTCGGGGAGCAGGAACTCGATGATATCGAAAGTGCCGGGGGAGCGAAAGTTGTGAAACTCAAAATTTCAGAAATTCCTGAACTTATTCGCAAGGGAAAAATCACTGATTCTCATACTATTGCTACATTCCAACTTTTTATGTTAAATTATAAAGGTTAAACGAGGGATAAATCATAATAATATAATAATATGGGAATCAAGGATTCGATCAAAAGGACTGTCGCTAAAGGCGCAATGAAGGTGGCTCAGACCAAGACCGGCAAGAAAGTCATGGATAAGGCAATGGAAAAACATCTCAGCAGTATGCCTGAGGGTCCGCAAAAAGAGGCTGCCAAGAGAGCTTTAGAGAATCTCCAGAATATGAGCTATGATGAGCAGCAGGAAATGGCCGAAAAAATGAAAAAACTGATGGGCGGGATGGAGATGAAAGAGGATATGACTGCTATTGATCAGATGAAGATGATGGAACGCATCCGCAAAATGACGCCACAGGAGCGCAAGGAATACGAGGACTTGGCGCGTAAAATGATGGGACTATAATCTCTCTCTATCTCTATGGATAAGTTCGTGATAATTTGCGATGATATTAGGAGCCTGCATAATGTAGGTTCTATTTTTCGTACGAGCGATGCGGTTGGTGTGGATAAGATTTATTTATGCGGCATTACTGGACAGCCAGGCAGATTGAAGGTGGATGAAAAACTTTCCAAGGTCGCGCTCGGAGCGGAAAAGATCGTACCGTGGGAATATTGCAGGCAAACATGGCGGCTCGTTGAAGAACTGAAATCTCAAGGTTTTAAAATCGTTTCTTTGGAACTCACTCCAGAAAGTATAAATTACACAAAATTCAAACCAAAATTTCCGCTGGCGCTCATAGTCGGTAATGAAGTAACGGGCGTAAAAAAGTACTTGCTTTCTCGTTCAGACAAATGCATAGAAATTCCGATGCGCGGACAAAAAGAATCACTAAATGTTTCCGTCGCGTTTGGCATTGCGGCGAGTTGGATCGGGGAGTCGAAGTGAGTATTGTCTTTTTTTTGACATATTGCTATCGCTTTTTCTTTTGCTTAGTGTTGTTTCTGCCATCGCGAGCGCAGCGCTGCGGAGTGCGGCAACCCCGAGCCTATATAAAATAATGTTATTTTATGCGAGAATTGTGTAGATTCTAAAATTTGTTGGTAGTGTTTTTGGTAGGCACTTGACAAGTTTTATTTTTGTGTTAGGGTGTGAAAACGAGCGAGTTGGAAGTGGCTCTTTGAAGATATAAGTAATTAGGGGTAACAAAAAATAAAAATAAACTTATAAAGCAGAGGAAAAACAGTCTCACCGCTTCGTTCAAGAAAAGTAGGTGAGCATTATAAACAAAAAAAATATACTCTTGAAAGGTATGCCCTTGTTGGTTTTATTCGCCATCATTACGATAGCGCCTGCGAGCGCATATAATGATTATTATCGTTCTGAATGGGTTATCGACGATAATTATAAAATAACCCCCTATCAAGGGATAAATTCCCAAGATGGGGTTTGTTATGTAGAGGTGATAAAATTTGAACCAACCTCAGGACACATCGGTCAGTGTAATTTTAGTGTCGCGACCGAGTTGGCCTGTGAAGGAATGGATTATCTGCAAAGTTTAGGTAACTTCCCCTGGCTGACACAGAAAAGTGAGATAGAGTTTAGAGACTCAATCTTAAAGCAGGCGGAGGAGCATCCTAACTGGTATGCGGTTAGCATCTCTATGAGAGAAGATGCATATAATAAATCGATGAAGGAAAGAGGGAGTATATATTTTCTTCCTGAATTTGTAAGCCTCTCGGAAGCCATAAGTACAAAGGAATACGATGGCAATGGCGAAAAAATAATTAGGATTGAAGTCGTCGATCTGGATTCGTTCGAAGAACCGTTTCGTATGACTACGAGCACGGGAGGAAGATCTAATGTCTCGATACTAGTCCCGTCAGCAGATTGTGTGACGGATGACTTATATGTATATGATATAGTTTTCTTAAACAGGGTTTTGGGGTTAACTAATATACCTCATTCCTTGGTAGAGAAGGAGATAAAAAGGCAGATGGATGAAGAACATAGCAGTATTATACTTTTATCTTCTCTAGATTTTTATGATTTCGAATCCCCTGCGGTGATAGAGGGGCAAGGTTATACAATAACTAGAGAAGGAGAAAAAACGAGACTCTATATAACGGATGAAGCTTTGCTTGCGGATAACATTGATCTTGCCATAAATCAATTAGGCGAGATTGGAGGAAAAACATATGAAGGAGATGAAAGAGAGGCAATCAAATCTTCATTAGAATTAAAAATTATTATAATTAAAGAAGACGAAAAAGCTCTGGAGGGAGACTTTGAAAGGCAGGCAGACAGGGATTCTATAATCACTGAGCTGCTTTATGAGTCAGTGCTAGAATTATAAAGTGATATATCATTAAAGAAGCGGTCAGAAGTTTATTAACTTTTTGGCCGTTCTATTTTTTGTAAAGATTTTAGTAGAATTTTATGGTTTATTTCCGGAATTTTAGGTTCGGGGTATAATAAAGATGTAACAATCTTTAATTTCTGCATATGTCACAACAAATCGATCCACAAAAGATGACGGAGAAAGTTAAGAGTGATTATGATTTTATCGCCAAAGAATTGAGATTAAAAATTAAGAAATCTGGTATGTTGATTTTAAAACTATGATTTTTTGTTAAATTTAGATGTAAGATCCCATAGCGTTGTATATACTTTTCGCATGATACTATATAAACAGTAATGTTTAACCTTGTCATTCCCTCGAAGGAGGGAATCCAGGATTAGTTTCATTTAGCTATAGTTAGCCCAAAGTATTGTCTTTTGCAATTAATTCTGGATCCCCGTCTTCACGAGGATGACAATTGATAATAATGAGAAGAATAAAACTGTAAACAACGCTATGAAATCTTACAATTTAGGTTGATAATTACTGACATAATTATTTTACCAGAGCTGAGATGTTCTTTTTGGAAAATTCAGCTTGAGAGTAGAATGTAGCGATAGGGGCTTGACAGATTCTATTTTTGTGCTAGTTTATAAAAACAATCGAGAATATCAAAAAAACAAATAAATAGCAAAGAATAAAAAGCTATTTAAAAACAGAGGGATTTAGCTTGGTTGACTATGTTAGGTGTTGAAAATTATGGTATCCCATAACCCCCTCAAAGCGTTTTTCGCGGGACTTTTTGCGGTCCTGCTAGTATTGTCTTTCTATCCAGCAGTTTCTGCTGCGGAAGATGTAGAAAGTGAAAATGGAGATGTAGTGGAATCGGGAGAGCTATCTGATGGTTCTCCTTATAGTCTTATAAAGGCCGAGGGAGATATTGTTGTCTCTCTGGACGACGACGCTTCCTTCAGAAACCAAATGGAAGCCTTAGGTAAGGCTATCAAATATGATGGCGAACATGATCAAGTGCTTCCTATCTTGCACAAAGCAACGAAAAAGGTGTCATATAAGAAGACCTCCACTTCTTCTCCCAAGAAAAGGGTAATAAAGGCAAGACATAGAAACTAATTAAAGGATTGAAGCTATTAATAGCTTCAATCCCACTCTCATTTTCATGGACAAAAAATATTATAGAATCTATTATGTAAGTGATGGATATTTTTTTATTTAAAATGTATGTCACAACAAATCGATCCACAAAAGATGACGGAGAAAGTCAGGAGCGATTATAATCTTATCGCTCGGGAATGGGACTTGAGCCGGAGCCGGCCTTCGCAGCTTAAATTGGACCTTGTAAATGAGGTGGAAGAAGGAACGGAGCTGCTTGATATCGGCTGCGGTAACGGCGTGATGTTTCCATATGTCAATGAAAAGGGCGCCTACTATTTCGGTTTGGATATTGCGGAAAATCTGATAGAGATTGCGACGGAAAGATATACGGATAAAATCGGAGAGGGCAGAGCAAAATTCGTGGTGGGTGACGCGACTGATTTGCCAGTTCGTGATGACGAGTTTGATTTCGTGATCAGTTTCGCGGTTCTGCACCACATTCCGTCAGAGGAATTGCGTAAGAAATTCTTTGATGAAATTCAAAGAGCGCTTCGTCCTAACGGAAAAGTGAAAATCACCGTCTGGAATCTTTTTAATGATTGGGCACACGATCGCTTCGATATCGGTTCGCAACTGGCGGGCAAAATCAGCGGTGATGTCACCATTCCCTGGAAGGGAACGGAAGGGCAATTCATAAATCGTTTCGTTCATCAGTTCTCGAAAGAGGAGCTATATGTCTTGGCTGAAAATGCCGGATTCTTTGATGTGCGTATCGACTATTTCAATCGCGGCGGGAAGAAAGTAGAAAATGGTGAAGAAATGGTTTTAGAGATGAGGGGATGATGGGGCGAATTCAAATTGATATTTTTTTAAATGACATAATAATGTCATTGCTAGCGACCTTAGGGAGCGCGGTAATCTTTTTTTAAACATCTTAATATCGAGATTACTTCATAGGAGCACTTTCTCGCAATGACATAAAATATTTAAATATCATTCGGTGTGTTTAATATTTTTCACCATATAATTTCCTTCTAATTTGTAACCGTTTTTGCGGTAGTAATCACGCACGCCTACGCCGCTTATGACGGCGATTTTTTTTGCGCTGAATTCTTCGCGCGCGATTTTTTCCGCTTCCTCCAGTAACTTTCTTCCGAGTCCGATGTGTTGTGAAGATTTAGCATCGCGAGTTTTGACCGGCACTAGCTTGCCATAGGTGTGGACCTCTCGGACGATGGCAGCATTTCGGAGTTCAGGGATAAAATGTTTTTTGTTTCTGTCGGCAGAATTTATCCTGAGTCGCAGCATCGAATAGAGGTGCTCGCGGTTTTTGTCTTCGAAAGTGAGGAATATTTCTTTTCCCTCTGAGGCGTCATAGTCTTCTCGAAAAAGTTCCAAATCTTTTTCTTGCACTTGCACACCGCCGCGGATCTCCCGGCAACGGATACATTTGCACTTCCAGTTCTCTCGGTCACTTTTCTTTTTGAGTTCTTGTCTGAGGTTGGTAATCTTATTGCCTTCGATGATACTGGTCGAAGGAATATCACGGATGAGTCTGGCGACGCGGACATAATAGGGGAGATTTTTTTTGATTTCAGAAAGCATATCAAGACGCTCCTCATTCGAATATGCTTTGTATTTTTCTGTTTTGAACCATTTATATATCAGCGTACCTTTGACCACCACACAGGGATAAACCTTGATCATATCAGGCTGGAAATCGGGACTGGAAAATAGCTCTTGAAACATTTCAATATCTCTTTTTATGTCGGAGCCGGGAAGTTCCGGCATCATATGATAGTTGATTTTAAATCCAGCTTCTTTCAGCAGTTTGGTTGCGCTCACAGTTTCTTTCACTCCATGTCCGCGGCGATTCAATTTTAGGACATCGTCATAGATGCTCTGCACTCCCAGCTCGACGCGCGTGGCGCCTAGTTTTCGCATCTGGATAATTTCTTGCTTATCGATATAATCCGGTCGTGTTTCCAGTGTAAGTCCTACGATTCTTTTATTCGTTTTTTCATTCTTTCTTTGCTGCGCCTCCAGGTCCAAATCTTTATAAATCCTTTTTTTTCTGTCGAATTCGTTGCAGGCGCGGAAACATTCTTTGATAAACCAGTTTTGGTATCGTTTCGGCAGATATGAAAAAGTCCCGCCCATCACGATGAGCTCGATCTTGTCGGTCTTGTGTCCGGTAGCTTCCAAGGACTCCAGTCTGGATCTCACTTGCTCGTAGGGGCGAAATTTTGTGAGTACTGCGCGCATCACTGCCGGCTCGTTGGAAAGATAGCTTTTTGGCATATTTTTTTCGTCGGGACAGTAGGCGCATTTCCCCGGGCAGGGATAAGGCTTGGTAAGGATCGCCACGATTGCCACGCCGGATTCGGTACGGACCTCCTTGGTAATCAGTGTCTTCTCGACGAGCTCACTTTTTGGAACGGTTTTTTCTGCGACCATTTTCCTATATTCCCGTAAAAGCTCGATATTAGTCGGGCAGGATACCTTATGAATCCTAGAAGCGGCTCGTTTGATTTTTGAGAGTCTTTGTTCGGAGAGCGGCTCCTTTTTTGATTTTAGCTGTGTGGATAATTTTTCTATTATATAGCGTTTAATCATTTATTTTAAAAATTTATTATTATGGTATAATGAAGACATAGAAATGATTCATCTACAAAACGATCTTCGGTTAATTATATACGCTAAA
Organism: Minisyncoccota bacterium; assembly: GCA_028691985.1. Taxonomy (GTDB): domain Bacteria; phylum Patescibacteriota; class Minisyncoccia; order JAHIHE01; family JAGLIN01; genus JAQUYG01. Next base: position 4,559 of record JAQUYG010000011.1, on the reverse strand, counting down.
TTTTCTTTTATCAATCTCTTATGACGGCAGACTTCTTCCTGACGCTTCCGATGAAAATAGTAAGAGGATCTTATGACTTCCTCGTTTTTTGGTATGTGCGTGGATCTAAAGAATTTTGGCGCAAGGAGATTTCTTTCATAAAGGGGATTGAAAGAGATATCGGCGTGCTCATAAATCTAAAGCTCATCACTCAGCCGATATTTGGAGACTATACCCGCATGGGGCGCATTATCGGTCCGATTTTTCGCCTAGGGAGGGTTTTAATCGGTCTTACTATAATATTTTTTTCGGTGTTGGCCGTGGTCGCATTATTCGTGATCTGGTTTCTACTCCCTATTGTGACCTTAATCATGATTTTTGAGAATCTCCCTTACATATTCAAGTAAAATAACCTTCAATGTCAGAGGCTAAAGAGAAAAAAGAAAAAAAGATCAATATGGAAATGATTGCTTGCGCTGATTGTCGCGGTGATGGCTTTCGGGAGGCGGGCGCATCTTGTGAGACTTGTTCCGGCGCAGGGGTATTCTTGCGCGTGGGTGAAGGCAGCAGGTATTTTTGGGGGAAGGGACTTTTTGGATATTCATCCCGAGTCAGATCTTTTTACTCATTTTTTGGCAGAATCATCAAGTCGCTGGTTTATCTTTTCACTTTTACCACTCTTGCTTACGGATTGTATTTCATAGTTTCGAATAATAAGAATTTTCTCTCGGATTTTCGCGATTCTATCGCGGATGTTGCTTCGGACTCCAATATAATGGTCGCCTGGTTTGACTTTGTTTATTCTCTTCTGCTCAGCCTGTTGGACGCTTTTCGTGTTATTTTTACTGAAAAGGGATTAGGACCTCTGATGTTTTGGCTGGGAATGGCCGGGTCGATGTTTTTCTATTTCTACAATCGATCCCGTTATCTTTCTCAAAAATCTATCGATGTGATGAGTCCGGAAATTATTCCTCTCTATGATCACAATGCCCTTCCTTTGGGAAAGCCTGTCGACATATCCTTATACGCGACGCCCGAAACTATGCTTTTTGTCGAGAGGGCGCTTGATTTTTCCCATGATTTCAGTCAGGTCCCCGGAGCTTTTCATCTGGCAAAGGCTTTGCTTTCAGATGCGGAAATCGAGAAAACGATGAAGCGATTAGAAATCGACTTTAAAAATTTTCAGATTTTTCTGGACAACAAGATAAAGAATATCCCGCAGAACGATTTTTATGAGCGTAAAGGGGTGTGGAACGAAACCGTTCTGAGTCCTGAGATGAAACGGCTACTGACTCTTTCTTTTGAGGAATCTTTGGTCGCCGGTTTTGACAGGATTGAACCGGAGTCACTTTTTCTTGCACTTTTTTATAATGAAGACATAAGTAAATTTTTCCATGATCTCAAGCTTGAGAAGAGTGATATGCGCGGCGCGGTGCTTTGGTCGAAGAAATGGAGTAAGGTGAGGCTGAGATCAAGTCGTCCGAGAAAAATCCATCACAATACAATGAATAAGGCCTGGACAGCAAGGGTAACTCCCGAACTCGACCAGTTCAGCTATGATATGACCGATTACGCCAGATCGGGATTGAATGGATATGTGGTTAATCGTCAGAGAGAAACGGATAATCTTATGAGGATTTTAGAGAGGAGCAGTAAGAACAATGCCCTTCTTATAGGAGAGGAAGGTTGTGGTAGGACTACCATCGTCAAGGGGCTTGCCAATAGGATGATTCACGATGAGGTTCTCTCAACTTTGCAGGACAAGCGGCTGGTAGTGCTGGATATCGGCTCGCTGGTTTCGGGCGCGCGCGCAGGAGGTGATCTGGAGCTTCGTATTCGCAAGGTTATGGAGGACATGGGTCGTAGCGGAAATGTAATCCTATATATTCCGAATATCCATAATATGGCGGCGGCGGGAAGCGGTGAGGGGTTTGATGCCTCAAAGGTTCTTTCTCCGATACTTTCGCAAAATCTTTTTCAGATCATAGGTTCGACTGATTATAAGAATTACAGGAAATATATCGAGCCGCGGGCGGATTTCGCCAACAATTTCGATATGATAAAAATAGACGAATTGAGTGAGGAAGATACTCTGCAGGTCTTGGCGATTCAGGCGGGAATGATTGAAGCGCGGGAGGGGATTATAATGACTTATGGTGCTATTAAGAAAGCGGTTGAGCTCTCCAAGCGCTATCTTCCGGATCGGTTGCTTCCGGGCAAAGCGATAGACCTTCTTTCAGAAACGGCGGTCGAGGTGCGGCGGCGCGGATCCGGATCGGTTTTGAGCGATGAGGATGTGATGGGGGTCATAACCGAGAAAACCGGTATACCTCTCAATAACATAAACGAGAATGAAGCGGAAAAACTTTTGAATTTGGAGGAGAATCTACATCAGCGGGTTATCGGGCAGGAAGCTGCAATCAAGTCGATTTCTTCGGCAATCAGAAGGGTGCGTGTCGGCATGAAGATGCAGAACCGTCCTGTCGGAACTTTCCTGTTTCTCGGTCCGACCGGAGTCGGAAAGACGGAGCTTGCCAAAGCTTTGGCCGAGGTTTATTATGGCGATGAGAATGCGATGATCAGACTTGATATGAGCGAATACCAGACGGTGGGTAGTGCTGAGAAGCTCATTGGTTCTTCTTCCGATATGTCCGAGTCTTCTGGCGGAGGAATACTTACGGAAGCGGTGAAGCGCAAACCCTTCTCTCTTATCCTTCTAGACGAGTTGGAGAAAGCGAATAAGAATGTCCTGAACCTTTTTTTGCAAGTCTTCGATGACGGGCGGCTTACTGATAATACGGGGCGGACGGTGGATTTCACTAATTCGATAATCATTGCGACTTCGAATGCCGGTTCGAAAGTCATCAGTAAACTGTTTATCGATGACACTGGCGGCAATGCCAGAGTGCTCGAAATGTTGGAGCCCTATCTGTTGCAGAGTTTTTCTCCGGAGTTTCTGAATCGTTTCACAGACAAAATTGTCTTCCGTTCCCTTACCTCGAAAGATCTTATGGCGATTGCTCGGTTGCAGGTTGGCGGCCTTGTTAAGCGGATGGATAAGGCGCAAGGAGTGAAGATCGAGGTCAGCGAAGAGGGCCTTTCCTATTTGGTAGAAAGAGGCTATAGTAGTGAATACGGCGCGAGGTTTTTGCAGCGCACGATACAGGAGAAACTCGAGAATCTAGTGGCAGTGGAATTTTTGAAGGGGCACATCAAGCGCGGTGATATTTTTAAAGTCGGCATTGAAGAATTAAAAAATTCATAATTTAAAAATATGGGAAAGAAGGAGATGGAGGGGTTATATGAAAAATACCTCAAGCTGTTTATGGTGATATGGCTTCCGATTGAGGCGATAAAAATTATGCTAGGGGAAATGAAAGAAGAAAAGAAAAAGAAACAAGAGAGAGAAAAATAACTTTAAGAAGATAAGTGAAATAATATGGGAAGAAAAGAAAAATTGAAAATCGCAAGACGGGCCGAAGAGGCGCAACAAGAAACTGTCAAAAAAGAAAATAAGAAGAAAGGCAGGGTTTTTGCATTATTGTTTTTGCTTCTAGTGGTGGCAATTTATCAAATAAGCGTTATGGCGGAGAATAAAAATATGAAGAACGACGAAAATTTAGAAGCGATTACGGAAGAGGAAACTGTTCAGTCGACAGAGGATGCAACCGGTGAAATGGAACAGGAAAATATGCCGCAAGAAAATGAGGAGGTTAAAGGTGCTCAAACTGATCAAGTTTCTGAAATGCAGCAGGCTGAAAATCGAATTGCAGTCATGCGTACCTCAAAAGGAGAAATCAGATTGGAACTTTTTAGTGCCGACGCACCCAAGACGGTAGATAATTTTGTAAAACTGTCTGAGGAAGGTTTCTATGATGGCATCAAATTCCATCGGGTGATTTCCGATTTTATGATCCAGGGCGGGGATCCTCAATCGAAGGGAAAAGTAGGTGTAGATTTCGTATATGATGCGAGTAACAATCCTAACAATTTACCGATTGCAGGGACAGGGGGTCCGGGGTATCAATTCGAAGACGAAATAAACTCGCATAAGAATGTTGTTGGGGCCTTATCGATGGCGAATGCTGGACCTGGCACTAACGGCAGTCAATTCTTTATAATAACTGAAGAGGATCAGCCTCACCTCGATGGAAAGCATACTGTCTTCGGTCAGGTTTTAGAAGGAATGGATATAGTTCGCAGTATCGATCAGGGGGATGAAATTTTAAGTATTGAGATTATCGAAAAATAATCCATCTTCTAAGATATAAATTTTGGGGGCGAGCCTTTAGCTCGACCTCATTTTTTTATGTTTCAATCTAGTTTTTTTAAAAGAAGTGTAATTAGCTTTCTCTCTGTTAGAGGGGGTGTTAGGGTTTTGTGTTTCTTGGATTATATCTTAAAACGGTGTATAAAAGTGAAAAGTCGGTTTTTAATCGGCGTTTTTTGATTCTTATTTCAGGATAGAATTTTCTGATAGTGGTAAATATTTTATTGTCACAGAACATCTTTTTGTGAAACTTAAAACTCTAGAGTTAGGGTTTTAAGCCCCCGCTCTTTTCTCTGCATCTTGCTATCCT
>JAQUYG010000038.1 GCA_028691985.1 Minisyncoccota bacterium | reverse complement strand
AAGATGCTGTCGCAATCGGCCTTTCAGAAAAACTTAAAAAAAGTTCACTGACCGGCTTCTTGAATTCTGCTTCTAACTGCTTTTTTATAATCGGAGTGGGAATATGCCTCACCTTATCCTGAAGTTTACTGAGCTCTTTTATGAAATCAGGATCTATCAGATCGGGATGCGTGCTTAAAACCTGCCCCAATTTTATGAAAGTGGGGCCTAGTTCTTCCAAAGCCAGCCTGAACCTTTCCGGCAGGGTCAGCTTGATTATCTTTTTATCCTCTCTCTTCTTAAGGAATATCCGCTCGCTCACATTCAAATATTTCTCAACTTGCGGAAGATCAAAGACATAGCCCATGCCATGTTTCATAAAAACTTCCAATATTTCCCGGCTCCGCTTTATATTTCTGTATGTATTTTTTATTTTCGCCATTTTGTTTTTATAAGGGCTGAAGTACTTGTCACTCGCTTTTAAGCAAGCGAGCGATAAAAACTCCAGACTATTTTTTTACTTCCGGCTTCTTTCCGTCCAGCTTCTTGTTTAAATCATCGATCTTTTTTTCCAAAGCACTGATATCTTTCTTACTGGGAACATTGATCTTAGTTACAACCTCTCTGACAGCTTTCTCTGTCATCTTCTCTATCTCCTTCTTATTTTTTTCAACTCCGTCCATAATCTTCTTCACCATGATAGCACCGTCCTTCTGGGACACTTCACCCTCTTTCACAAGTTCATCAATCATTTTCTGAGCCTTATCTTGAGAGAGAGAGGCAAGCCCCAAACCTGAAAGTATAATTTTTTCTAAAAGTCCTTTTGTCATATTAAAACACCCCCTTTCTTTTTCGATTTTAGATTTAATGATATAGATATATACCCTTACGCAAGTTTTATCAGATAAGACGAGATAAAGCCTCGTATCAGATTAACCGTCTCAATGGAGATCAATATATACCGTGCCAGCAAATTTTCTAAAAACATCAGATGTCACGGGACGAGACAGGATGAATCTTGGATTTATGATTTAAAAACGACTATTTCCCATTCCTCTTATTCTTTGCCAACAGAAAGCCCAAATCATTTTCAAACCTTGAAGGAAAAATCTGCACACCAAATCCGTTTTTTCTCAAAATATTTTCTATCTCCCTGTAATTCCTGCCGCAATAATTATGATATTCCAAAATGATATTCTTTATTCTCGCAAAATCCCCCGACAGAAGATTCTCAAAAATCTCATACTCCCCTCCTTCTATGTCCATTTTTAAAAGCCCGACTCCAGCAACCCCATTCTCTATAAGAAAATCGCCAAAAGATATAACACGAACTTCTTCATAATGGCTATCTTCGTCTTTTTCGAGACTCTTCCTTAAGTGATGATTTATACTATCATTTTCAATCTGCAATTTCCTTACGCCGGTTTTTTCTGCCAAAGCGACTTTAAAAAGCTTGGTGCCGCGCGCGAAATTATTTTCTTCCACATTCTTTTTAAGTGCCGAAAAATTATCCGCTTCCGGTTCTAGGGCGTAAATTTTTACATCAGGGTTCAATATTTTGGCATACAGAGAAAATATCCCGACATGAGCGCCTACATCCAAAATCGGTAAATTACAAGCTTCCACTATCTCGTCCACCGACCGATACTCCCTCCACTTGAATATTTCAGCCACCACGCTTTTGTCCGCATCATCTCTTAAAAATATCCTGACTTCCCTCTCTTTAAATTTTATAATTTCAAAATCTCCTATCATTTTTTTACTAATCTTCTATAACTTTCTCCAGCGCACTGTAAGCCGGCCTCTCGGAATAATTCTCTGCGACTACCCCCTCGTTCAAACTATCATTACCCTTTCTAAAATTATATATCACAAACCCGTTGAAGTCATTTTTGTTTGCCAGGTGCAGCGCATAAAGAAAAAAATCTTCCTGCCCTCCATCAAAATCGGTATCAAAATAAGATTCCACCATGGACGGAAAAAAGGCGACCTCACTCATCCAAATCTCTCCCTGCCAATGATATTTTTCTTTGAGCTGCATAAATTCACCGATTTGATTATCCAACCCGCTAATATCATAAGCATTCATAGAGATAACATCAATAATGGGGTCGTTGTTTTCTATGATCATACGCAAGAATTCTTGATCATTGCTTGAATACGATTCCCCTCTACCCAAAACTCCACCGATAATCACCTTAGGGTCAATCATTCCCATTTTAGCCTCAAGCGCGATATCCTTGGCAAGACCCAACCATTCTTCATTGCTCCTTTCGGAGTCTATTTGATTAGAGATAAAATCAGAACATTCTGGAAAGATAAGGACATATCGAGGCTCATAACGCTCAGTCAAAATCTTTGTCTCTTTCTTGTATTCTCTGGAAAAATCATCCCAACTCGCATCGCCATTTCCGCCCTGACTGTTTCCGTAGAAAATGGAATCGTTAACCCAGTCTTTTCTTCCAAAAATGCCGAAGCACAAATCCAAATCCGACTTCTCGGCATATTTTACGACCTCATCCAGTCTTTTTAACCTTTCTTCATTGTCTGTCACGCTACCGTTAATATCGATTCTAACAAAATCCGCGCCCAACTTAGCGACCAAATCAATCTCTTTTTTATAGGCTTCAGGATCCATCAACAACGATTCATCTTTTTCAACAAGACGCGGGTCATCCCCTATGACAACTCCAAAAATCATCTCATCGGAAACCGTGATCAAGCCAGATTGCATATCTGGGATACGCGAACGGGAAATATAGCTAAAGACAAAAATAACCGCCAAAAGAAGTACGAAAATAAAAAACACAACAAGAGCCACTGCCTTTCTGTTCATAATTTGCAGAAAAATTATTTTTTTCAAAAATTAGATCCGTACCGACAAGAAACAACACAGAAAATTTAGCTGCCATCATTCTTGCTACATGCCCCATCCCATAGCTGCCAAACATCGCACTCTTTATTATTGCTAAACTTACAGATACCCTGCTCATCGCCTTCGCCGCTCTTATCGGTAATGATATATTCACCGCCGATAATAGCACAATATCTAGAAGCGGCAGTCGCATAACCGGCAACATTCAGTCCGCCTTCTGGACAGTCACCCCGAAAAAGCGCCCATTCCTCACACTGTTTATTGTCCTCAAAAACACAAATACCATATTGCCCAAGAGGACTCTCTTCAATAACAAATTCTCCTCCTTTATCTTTACAATTGACGCTGGCAGGGTTGGAGGCAGTCTGCTTGTCATTCACCTCTTTCTTATCTTCCTCAAGTATCCCCAATTCTATAAGCTTATCTTCATTCAAGTTATCCTTTATATCTTCAAAATAAATCTCAGCCTTCTGCACACCCATGGTATAAGGGGCAATTTTGTAAGGATCAAAGTAGAAAATGATGGCATCCCTGTCTATAACAAACTTTTGAAAATTCTCTTCTTCCGCTCCCGCTCCCATTCTAAGATTACTCTCTAAAGATTCATCATCAAAATTACCAGTAGCAAGAAGATTATCAATGACGGTCGCGGAAATCTTCTCGACATAGTCTTCAGAGGAGAAGATGTCTCCAAGAGCCAATCCCTGCGAGTCTGTTAAATTATAATTTTTTGTTATGATACCTTCGACCCCATGCGCGCCATTAAGATAGGTATAGGTCTCGAATCTGATACTGACAACCTTGCCGCTCAAAAATACCAAATGAGGATATATCTCCAATGTATTCTTCCCCATATTAGGAGAAACAGTTTCTGCCTGCTCTTTTTTGAAATTATCAATCCTTTCGTTTATAAACTTCTCAATATCTTCACTGACAATCTGGTCAGACAAAGCAAAATACTCAACCTCTATCGTGTAGGTGTCTCCTGATTCTGATATTTCCTTTCTTTCCAATTCGATAGAAGTATCTTCACATTCGCTCCCGGATATTTTGCCTTTGATATCCTCTGTAAGATTACTTATCTTGCTGGAATCTCCAGAGTCTCCAGTCTCAAATATATATTTCCAAAATAACACTCCGCCTATCACAGCCAGCACCGCAATACATATGACTACCGCTTTATTTTTTTCCATATTTTTATATTAATGCTTTTCTTATATTATAATCAAAAAGAGAGAAAAAGTAAAACAACACCATAAAAATCCCATTTTTTTACTTTATTAGCACAAAAGGCGCACCCCCCCATATATGCGGGAATGAGTCTCCAGACTCGGTCCATTGTGGTTTTAAGTTTCAGCGAAAAGAATTCTTGTCACGATGTTTATTCGCTATGGAAAGTTTTTATCCTGAAATCGAACCAAAGAAAACTGGTCAGAAGACCGGTTCCCGCAGATGGCGGATAACCCCTTGCCATCACAAGAGATGTTTTCACTTATGATTCAAAAAGAACGGCCATAAGCCGTTCTTTTGTGAGGTATAGAATATAGAGAAAAATATAAATCATATCCTACGCGTTAAAAATCGTATATAATCGACAGCGACCTGCCGTCATTTCTTGTTATCTGCAGTCTTGTAGTATGAAAGTTTGATAGCTTCCGAGATGAAAAAATAAACTACAACGATGGAAAAAATCAGAGTGAGATGAGCGACGGTCGGCGGAACAAAACCGAATACCCTCTGCCCGAAAGCGGTATAGGGAAAAATCACAGTCACGACGCCTGCCAAAAATGTCAAAGACAGAAGCTGAAAGGACGGTCGCAAGGATTTAAGAAAAGGCTTATGAGTGCGAATCGAAAAAATAAACACCAGCTCGGTCAAAATACTGCCGATAAACCAGTTGGTGCGGAGAACCTCCGGCGAAATCTGATAAAAAAGTCCGAAGAATATAAAGTCAAAAACAGAGCTGACAACACCGAGGATGGAGGCGATAAGCACGATATCCTTCACTTCATATTTTTGTGGAGTCTTGAGTTCCGATTCATCGACCGTATCTGAGCTGACCGCAATCATCGGAAAGTCGGAAAGTAAATTGATGAGCAGAATCTGTAGCGGAAGCATCGGCAAGAAATTTATGAAAAGCGACGCACTCGCCACCGCGAAAAAATTACCGAAATTTGAAGCGAGTGTCGACTTGATATATTTGGTGGTGTTGGCAAAAACCATACGCCCTTCTTTGATGCCGTCGATAATGACACCGAGGCTCTTATCGAGAAGTATGATATCGGCGTTCTCGCGCGCAATGTCAGAAGCTCCGTCCACAACAATCGAGACTCCAGCCGCCTTGAGTGCCGGCGCATCATTGATCCCCTCGCCCAAAAAACCTACTTCATATTCCTCCTGCAGCGCCTTGATAATTTCATATTTCTGTTCCGGAGTAACACGAGCAAAGACCGAATATTTTCTGAGAGCCTCATGTTTTTCTTTGACTCCGAGCTGCTCCCAGTCAGAAGCCGTGATGACTTCTTCCGGAGAACTGCTGAGTCCGATCTGATAAGCGACCGCCCCTGCCACAGCCGCACTGTCTCCGGTCAGAATTTTCACCATAACTCCCAGCTTCTGCGCTTTCTTGATGGCAGGTATCGTGCTCTTCTTGATAGGATCGACAAAAGACACAATTCCAAGGAAACGACAATCACCACCATTGACAGACTTCTCCAAAGTATCCTCAGCCGGAAGCAGTTTACGAACCGCCAAGGCCAGAGTGCGGTGGCCCGAAAGCCCCTCCTCCTTGATCCAATATTCAATTTCCGACTTCTGTTTCCCGGAAAGATTCTTGCAACAATCTATGATATTCTCCGGTGCGCCACGCAGTATGAGCTCGCGCGAACCGTCCTTTTCCACAATGACCTTATTCATCTTGGTTTTCGGATCAAAAGACTCTTCATAGAGACGATTGAATCTTTTCATCTCCGCTTTTCCAGAGGAAGACAATCCGTTCCAAAGCGCAATATCAAACGGCTCAGTTTTTTTCTTTTTTATATCCGATGCTCCCAGATTAGAATAGAGCAGAAGGCTGTCTTTATCCTCGCACCAAGTTTCCGCCACAGTAAGCATATTCTCTGTGAGCGTGCCCGTCTTATCGGTACAAAAAACTTCAACACCTCCCAAATCTTCCACTGCAGAAAGTCTTTTAACAATCACCTTCTTTTTCGCCAGAGCACGCGCGCTTCTCGAAAGAGAAAAAGTAGTCACCAAAGGAAGCGCCTCTGGAATCACACCCACCGTGAGCGCAATGGAAAAAAGCAGCAACTCGCTAAAATCAAAAACACCCCGTCGCAGGAGGATATTGGCAAGAAAAACCACCAGCAAAGTTATGGCGATCAATTTCAGAATGAACGCCGAAAAATCGTTAATCCCTTTTTCAAAACTGCTGACGCTGGAAGCCTCGGTCGCCAATCGCGCAATTTTCCCCATCGCGGTCTTGTGTCCGACTGCCACCACGACTGCTTTAGCAGAACCGCTCGCCACCGAAGTCCCGGAAAATCCGAGGTTGCC
>JAQUYG010000037.1 GCA_028691985.1 Minisyncoccota bacterium | reverse complement strand
AAACTTCAGGATAAGGTGAGGCATATTCCCACTCCGATTATAAAAAAGCAGTTAGAAGCAGAATTCAAGAAGCCGGTCAGTGAACTTTTTTTAAGTTTTTCTGAAAGGCCGATTGCGACAGCATCTTTGAGTCAGGTGCACAAAGCGGTATTGAAGACGGGGGAGATTGTGGCGGTAAAAGTTCGAAAGCCGGAAGTTTCGGAAATCGTTGAGAAAGATATTGCCATCTTGTACGAGCTGGTGAACCTGATTGAAGCAAGGTGGATAAGTAGTAAAAAATATAATCCTAAAGATTTTGTCGATGAGTTTGCAATCACGATCCGCGAAGAACTGGATTTTTCTTTGGAGGCGCGCAATGCAGAAAAGTTCGCAGCTAATTTTAAGACGAGCAAGATTGTTAAAATTCCGAAAGTCTATGGCGAATTCACTAAAGAAGATGTTTTGGTTACAGAATTCATTTCCGGTATAAAAATAAATCAGAAGAAAAAACTGGAGAGTGAAAATTTCGATAAGCATCTGGTGGCTTCTAATGGAACTGATATGGCGCTTAAACAGATTTTTGAGGACGGATTTTTTCATGGAGATCTACATCCGGGAAACATTTTTGTTCTTGAGGGTAATGTGGTGGCATTGGTAGATTTTGGAATGGTGGGGCGGATAGATCGTGAGACTATGGACGAGCTTGCCGATGTCCTGCTCTCTCTCACGAAATTCAATACGGATGGTATAATCAGGGGGCTGGAAAAGATGGAGATTGTCGCGGCTGATACTGATACAAAAAAAATAAAAAGAGAGATAAGCAAACTCATCGGCCGTTACTATGGGCTGGAACTCAAGAATCTTGAGATTGGAAAAATTCTTACGGATGTTTTGGAAATTATTAGAAAAAACGATATAAGGATTCCTAGCGATTTTGCTCTGCTTTTTAAAACTCTGATAACGGCGGAGGGGACAGCGCGTGATTTGGATCCAGAATTTAATATGGTCGAACATATCCAGCCGTTCGTGAAAAAACTTCTCAGCAAGAAATATGCGCCGAGGGAAATCGTAGGGCAGGGGGTGAGTATTGCGCAGGAGGTTTTTGAAGGATTGAAAAATCTGCCCAGGAACATGGACTGGCTTTTTAGGAGTATCAAACAGGGGAAGCTTTTTATCGGATTGGAACATCGGGGGTTGGATAGGCTTGATGCGACCATTGACAGGTCGAGTAATCGCGTGTCTTTCAGTCTCATTATCTCCTCCCTTATCATCGGATCCTCTCTCATAATAAGCGTGGACAAAGGGCCATCTATTTTCGGCTATCCTGTATTGGGTATCACCGGTTTTCTTTTTGCGACGATTCTGGGGGTCGGATTAGTTATTTCCATCATCCGCGGGGGGAGGTTTTGATAGCCTTTATTCTGCCGGACTTTAATTCTCATTGTTTTGGGACTCGTAAATTTTTATGTTCCCCTTAGTCCCTCCTGAAAAAAGGGGATTTTTTGTTGTTGCGAGCTGAAGTAGCGAATGAACTTCGGTTCTCCGAGGGGCATGGAGCCTTTGCTACCATATGAACATTCCTGATGCTAGTTTTTGGTTAAAAGTGGTAAAATTGCTATAATAAAGACAGATAATAGTAACTTCATCCATATGTCCAATTTTGATGATAGATATGCCGGTTTGAATGAAAGGCAAAAAGAGGCGGTCAATGCCATCGACGGTCCGGTAATGGTGATTGCCGGCCCGGGGTCGGGGAAGACTGAGCTTTTGGGATTGCGGGTTGCCAATATACTCCGTAAAACTGATGCCGCTCCGGAAGATATTTTATGTCTCACCTTTACCGATTCGGCGGCAAAAAATATGCGTGAACGGCTAGCGGGGCTTATCGGCAAGGACGCTTACAAAGTTGCCATTCATACTTTTCATAGTTTTGGCAGTGAAATCATTAATCGTCATCCGGAGTGTTTTTATCAGGGGGCCGTCTATTCCCCTATAGACGAAATCTCTAAGATGGAAATGATTGAAAAAATAATAAAAGATCTCAAGTGGAGCAGTCGGCTTAAAAGTTTTCATCCTGATCAGGGTTTCACCTATTTGAGAGATATCATCGGTCGGATAGATGATATAAAAAAAGGCGGACTCACTCCAGAAGAGTTTGAAAGTTTGGTTTTAGAAAATAAGAAGTTCGAGGATGAAGCAGATGAAATTATAAAAGAAGTTTTTTGTGGAAGGATTTCTCTTGCGATGATTCCTGATTTGGAAAAGATGCTCTCGCGATTGTCTTCTCTGGGAACTCCAGAACGCAAATTCTCTCTTGGAAATTATAGTCCGCTTAAGGATGTTATAATAGATAGTCTTGAGAAGACCCTCGGCGAGGTTGCGGAGATTGAAGAAAAAAAATCAAAAACCAAACCGGTGACGCGATGGAAGAAGAATTTTTTGAAAAAAAATGTCGGAGGAGAGTGGCTTTTGGAAAGTAATTTTCGGAACAAAGATTTACTCGATTTGGCGAAGATATATTCTGCCTATCAGGAAAAAATCCATCAGGGCGGTTTCTATGATTTTGCTGATATGATATTGGATACGGTGCGTGAATTGGAACAGAATGCTGAGCTCAGGTATGAACTACAGGAAAAATTTCTCTATGTCTTGGTGGATGAGTTTCAGGATACGAGCGGTGTGCAGATGCGACTTATGGATGCGGTCCTTAATACTGAAGTGAATGAGGGGCGTCCCAATATTCTGGTGGTTGGAGATGACGATCAATCCATATTCAAATTCCAGGGTGCCAATCTTCAGAATTTCAGCGGATTTTTGAAAAAATATAAAAGTGTAGAAAAGATAGTTCTGACTGAAAATTATCGTTCCACGCAAGAAATTCTGGATTATTCGCAGGGCGTGGTGGGCCAGGTTGCGGAAAGACTTGCGAATCGCGAGAGCGGAATCGTAAAGGAGCTTGTCGCCGCTAATGCAAAAATCGAGGCGGGAAAAATCGTTCAGAAAGAATTTGCGTCGAAGGTCGAGCAATACATTTTTATCATCGAGGAAATCAAGAAGTCGCGCTCGGAAAATATACAAAAAGATATAGCCGTCATATCGAGGAAGCATGGCGACCTTGTGGAGATGGCCAGGTTTTTTAATTTTTATGGCATCCCGGTAGCATATGAGCGCGGTAAAAATATCTTGGAAGAGAGGCATATCAGCGAAATCATTATCATCGCTAAATTCATCAATTCACTGAATCGCAAAGGGCGGGAGGAGGCAGATGAGTATCTTCCGGATATCTTGTCATTTCCTTTTTTTGCCGTTGATCGTATCGACATTTGGAAAATATCCACGCTTGCCAATAGGAGCCGGGGTAAGACTTGGTTGGAAATTATGTTGGAATATGGGGGGGCTCCTAAACAAGTAGCGGATTTTTTGATCGCTCTGGGTGCGGAAGCGAAGATAAAAACCATGGAGGAAATTCTGGATTTTATCACTGGGAATAAAAAGATTGAAAGTGTGGGGCATAAGAGTAATTTTAAGGAATACTATTTTTCTAAGGAAAATTTTGACAGTGGACGACTTGAATATTTAGAACATCTCTCTGATTTGGAAACGCTATTCAGGGGGCTCCGTGCTTATCGCAGCAAGGAAACGCTTTTTATAAAAGATTTGGTTGATTTTATCGAAATTCATGAAACTCACAAACTGCCGATTTACGGTTTGCGTCGCCTCCGGGAAGGGGAATCGGCGGTCACTCTCCTGACGGCACACAAAGCGAAAGGTTTGGAATTCGATTCAGTTTTTATCGTTAATTGCAACGAGGATTCATGGATGCGCAGCCGCGGTGGTTCCAAGCTTTCTTTCCCCGCGAACATTCCTCTCTCGGCCGAGAAGGATAGCGTTGATGATAAAATCAGACTTTTCTTCGTGGCGGTGACTCGCGCCAAGAGTAATCTCTGTCTTACCAATTATTCGATGGCAGAAGGTGAGAAAAAAAGTTCGGAGCGTTTGAGATTTTTGGATGAGAATCTCGCGACCGAGGAGATTGAAGCGCTCACGGTCGAGACCATAAAAAATCGGGAAGAGCTGCTGCTTCTCAAAGAAGAGGTGAGGCGATGCGAGAATCGCAATGCGGACGAGGAGGAGCTGTTGCGTTCTCTTCTCGATGATTATAAATTGAGCGTCACGCACCTTAATAATTTTCTCGATGTCTCTGCGGGTGGACCTATGAGATTTTTGGAGCAGAATCTTTTGCGTTTTCCTGCAGCTCCGAGTTCCGCTTCCAGTTATGGAACCGCGATCCACAACAGTTTCTCGGAATTCTATAAGAGATTCAAAGAGCGGGGAGTCCTGCCTGAGTTGGAGGAGTTTTTAATGATATTCAAGGAGAAATTGAAAATGCAAAAACTCAACAAAAAAGATTTTGTCGAGAAGCTGGAACAGGGGGAGGATGAGCTAAGTTTCTATTATAAGGAGAGCGTGGGAATTTTTAGTGCCGGTGATTTGCTTGCTGTTAATTTTAAGAGCGAAGGAGTGATGATTGGCGAGTGTCCGGTTACGGGAGAGATTGATCGTATGTCGCTCGAAGAAAAAAGCAAGATTGTCAAAGTCTATGATTATAAAACTGGAAAGCCGTTTGTTTCCTGGGCTCCAAGCGATGATTATTTGAAGATAAAAGCATATAAATATAAAGATCAGCTGGTTTTTTATAAACTTCTTCTCGAGAATTCTCGGAGCTTCGGCAAGTTCGAGGTTGTTTCTGGCGGAATTGATTTCATAGCAGCGCCGGAAGATGAGCTTATAAAACTTGAGCTGGAAATCTCCGATGAAGACATCGAAAGATTGAAGAGCTTGGTTGCCATTGTCTATAAAAAAATTATGACCCTGGATTTTCCCGACACGAGCAAATATTCCGCGAATTTCAAGGGTATGCAAGAGTTCGAAGATGATCTTTTGTCTGACAGGATCTGATTTCTTCACTCTTCCCGCTTGTCCCTATGTTTTATATAAGCTATAATTAGTCTGTAATATTAAGAGAGTATTCCTTTCGGATATGGGAGAGAAAAAAGAAAAAGTTCGATATGCAGCCAACGATAATAAATTCGTCGAATCCATAAGAAGGGTACTTTTCATCATATCTATAATCTTCCAATTCTCATTTATCTTCTTATCTGCCAATCATTCATATGCCGCTGATATAACTTGGACAGGGGGCACTTCCACTGACTGGTCTACGAGCACGAATTGGAACACTGGGACAGTACCGACCTTATCTGATAATATTATTATCTCCGATGCATCGACGACTCCTAACGACCCCAACATATCCAGCGGAATAGTGTGCAATAATATGAGTGTGGTAGAGCTAGAGTCTTGAATGACAATGTCAATATAGTCAGTGTTTATGGTAACTGGACTAATGCTGGAACCTTTAATTGTGGAAATGGAATAGTGATTTTTGGTGGCATAAGTAACGCAACATTTATCTCAGGTAGCTCTAATTACTATAATGTTCATATAAACAAGATTGCGCTCGACTCATCTTATGATAGCTTGACCGTCTCGGGAATTGCGATTGTTTCAGGAAGTCTTATTCATACCAATGGCAGATTTTATAGTGGGCAGATAAATCTCGCTGGTAACTATATAATCGGCTCATCTGCCGGTGGGGGTACAATCATAATCAATTAATCAGGCGGAAATTTTACGATATCTGATAATATAAACATCAATGGATGGGAGTATGTTCAAGGCGCGATTGTCGGTCTTGATATCTATGTCCTTATTTTTGGAGGAGCTACAAATGGTACTTTCGCACCAGAGGACCTGACCTATTCTGGTATAGAGATAAACAAGACGCACACAAGTTCGGTTTTAGATTATCTTTATATATCTTCTGGTGTTTTAAATCTGGGTAATTTGACCGTGACTGATGGCAACTTAAGGCTGAACTCTACAACCCCTCTATTAATACATAATATAGCAGGGAATATAGCCATATTATCTAGTCACTTTCATCCGCGGCACCGGCACCATCACTTTTAATGGCACCATCCCATCAACTTACACCTCAACTCTTAACATCGCCACCTATGACATCAACCTGGCAGGAAACTAACCAATACCGGAACCTTCACTTCCAATACCAACACAGCAAATCTGAATGGAACTGATTAGCTCATAAGTGACTTTTACAACCTAACCAAATAAATCTCTCCTGACACCATAATCTATTCACCCATAGCCCTGAATGAAGGAGACATAGTAAAAACACCAAACAACTTTGATATATACATCATCAAGTATAAAAACAATAAACAATACAAAAGACTCATCCTTTCTCCCAGCGTATTCAACTCTTACCAACATCTCAGATGGGAGAACATTAAGACCATCTCTCAAGAACAACTCAATTCATACATCACCTCAAATTTAGTCCAGGTGGCAACAGATGATAACATCTACGAACTTATCCCAAACGGTG
>JAQUYG010000036.1 GCA_028691985.1 Minisyncoccota bacterium | reverse complement strand
ATAAAAGCAGTTGCTTCTCCGGAAACATTGTGCTGCTTTATTTCAAAAACTTTCTCAGGCGGTAAATTCTCTATTTTCTCAAAAGTGTAGTACTTTATTTGCATAACAATACTTCTCATAAACTTTGAAATGATCTTGTTCGTTTCTATAGGCTCGGATCTTCCACTTTCCAGTATTTCGTTTACTGTCATCAGCGCTATATATATAAACGATGCACCGGCTGCTTCTAGATTGAAGTCGACTTTTTCACATTCATCTGCGTTTATCATGGTAAAATTTGCACGGAATTTCTTGTGATCTTCCGCTAGATCATCCAATACGTGCACCACCAAATAGTAAATTATATATACTTGCAACGCCTCAAATCGTTCTTTTTTAGATATTCCCAACGAATCAGCCACCAATAAAGTATCGAGGGCATAAAGCTTTAACTTCTCATTAAAATGAAAGGATATTTTCGTATCCTTTTCTACGGACAGCAACACTTCAAAAGCTTTATACCACGCCTCTCTGGCCTCATCTTCATAACTGGCAAGTTTACATATTATGTCGCCATCGATAGTTTTTTCTATCTCTGACAAATGCCCTTTTACGGCGAGGCTTATGCATCTTCTTCCGACTGTAGCATATTTTTCACTTGCCATTTTTTGCCTCTGTCCGCAATTCTTGTTATAACTCTTCATATATGAATTTAGTAGATTTACACCAGTATAAAAGATATAACCACAATTTCAATGACTAAGTAAAAACCGACTTAAGGTCGGTTGGTTTTGTGAGATCAATGCATGTTTAGTCCTGTGCCCAGGATATGCTTATCGATAACATCGGCAAAGAGTTCTGTCGCCTCTTCTATGCTATTGTTAGTTATAATATAGACAGGCTTTAGATACTCTTTTGCAATTGTTGCAGCCTCTTCTTTCTCTGCTAACGATTCGGCCTCAATAGCATCAATATCACACACTCTTTTTCGAGAATTATCATTGAGACGCCTTTTTAATATCTCATTGTCTTTGGTTTCTATAACTACATGAATATCCACTCTGCCCCTGAAAGAAGCAGGCATTACGGATTTTTTCACATTATCTGTCATGTCCACATAATGACTATCCAAAATTACTAATCTATAGCCGTCTAAAGACATGATGTAGCTTACAGCTTTTTTCCTTATAAACTTTTTCTGTTTTTCATTGAGCGAAATCCATCTTGAATCGAATTCTTCAATCCCCATACTGTTTAGCAGCATACTCAAAGAGATCACGCATGTCGGATACTTGGGAGATATCGTATATTTTTTCAATATTGTGGTTTTTCCAGCCCCCTGAGCACCTCCTACATGCACGATAATAGGTTTTATTTCCGTCCGTGTCCCTCCTTCATGTTTTAATGTTCAATCATTTGCTTATCAAGCATAAACCCCACATACAAAATGTCAACATATTGATTTCTTTACTTTTTTCTTCCTTGGTTTATATTCCATAGATATATTTTAAAGAACAGCTATGACCACTCCGATTACTTGGATTATACCTATGGCCGGAAAAGGCACCAGAACACAAAGTTTAGGTGAGTTTAAGCCCTTTGTCGAGATAAATGAGTCAAAAATGATAACATGGTTTCTATTCTCGATAAGAAACAATATCAAGAGAAATGATGTTATAGTTTTTGTTACAACTCCTTATTTTTCAAAGAAATTTGAAGTTGAGGATACGCTCTGTTCTGTACTGAAAAACTTGAAGATAACCAACAAATTCCATTTGGCAGAGACTCAAGATATCTCACATGGGCAATCAGAAAGCATATTGAGCGCTGAAAACATTGTCGACAAATCTACAACGGTAGTAGTAGCCAATCCGGATCAATATATAGACTTCTGTTTACCTGAAGTGCTTACGGATTGCTATCTAGCCCTATATTTATCATTGAGCGAGAAATCGGGTTTTGTTAGAATTGAAAACGGAGAGATTATACATTTTGTCGAGAAAAAAAATATTTCCAACCTCGCTAGTGCCGGAATTTATATAGTGCCTAAGGCCGGAATATTATTTGATGCCATCAGAGAACAAATAAGAGAAGGAGAAATGGTGAACGGGGAATTCTATCTGGGGCCTGTATTTAACATTATTATGAAAAAGGGAAACAGAGTAAAACCCTTGGAGGTCAGAGCAAAATATGATCTAGGCAATGTCCGAGATATTAGTTACTTTCGAAAAAGATTTGCCGATAATATAAGAATATTAAACGAGCTTCAATAAAGATGGACCGTCTCCCAGGATACAATTTGAATTCTTAACTTCCGGATTCATAAGTCGAATCAGCTCTGTCTCGTATTTACTGCCCTGGCAATCCCCTCTCTTAAACTTATTGCAATTATTGCAGAAAATAATCAGTTTCTCACTGTCATTTCTCATCTTTTCCAATTTTTTGTTATGTTGCCAAACATCGAATATATTTTCTTTTTGGGCATTTCCTAAAAATAATTCTTCATCAATATAAGGAGCATATCCACCGCAAGAATAATAACCGTGACTTGATATATTAAAAGTGGTAGCCCCCGAAGGGGATCCTGGCTTCAAACCAAATTTAAGCGATTCGTCTTCTCTTATTGCAGTTTTTTGGGAAACTTCTGCAAAATGTAAAATACGGATATGAGGATATTCTTTTTTTAATTTTTTGATTTCTCTCGACATCTCAAGATGACTTTCTAAGGCGACACCATCGGTTTTTTCTAAATCTGCGCCTCTTCCCCAAAAAACAACCGTAAAAAAATTGATTTCCTCCGCAAACTGAGAAGCTAAATCCAACATGCTTTTGGCATCATTTACCGATCGGTTGTTAACCAAAGTGTTTACTCTTAACTTAACGCCCAAGGCACTCATTTTTTTAAGATTCATAACAGCTGTATCGTAAGTGCCTTTACCACGGTTATATTCGTGATTTTCCTTACAACCATCTATGCTAACCGTTACCTGTTCAAGATTCAACCTCGAGAACAGTTCTGAGATTTTAGGATCATGAAAAACAGCGTTTGTATTACAAGATACTGAAAAGCCCAAACTCTTGGCATATTTTAAGATATCAAACCAATCTTTACGGCAAGTAAGCTCTCCACCCGTAAAACGCAAGTCTAGAATGTTATATTCTTTCAAATCTTCTAATATCTTGAATACTTCCTTAGTATTTAGTTCATTATTCCTCGGTACTCCGGATTTATTGAAGCAATACCTGCACCTTAAATTGCAAGCGAGAGTGAGTTCAAAATATATTCGGATAGAGAATATAAAATGTCTTTTCTACATTCTTTCCTCCCGATTCTTAAATATTTCAGGTCCTTCAATGCAAGCCTATTGTCTCCCAAAAAAGACCCCATTTCATTTTTTAATAAAAGTTTGTGTCTTAACTTTTGCTTGTCAAAAAATGTATATCCAAAAGGCTCTTCACGTAATACATACTGTTTATTCATAGTCTGTCTTAGACATATTGAACTCTCCTAATATCTTCTCGATAGTATCTCTGTAGTTAGTAAATATTTTATCCTTATGATCAATGCTTTTTCTTAGCTCTTCTAAGGATGCCCATTTATAATCTCTGATTTCTTCCTTGTCGACTACTATATCTTCATTATTTCCATAAAATTCCACTAAAAAAAACACTTGGTCCTGACCGCGCCATCGGAAATTAACAGCCTCGATAATCTCGTCTGGCCAATCATATTTATTGGTATGTACACTCTTTGTAACTATCTTGAATTTTTCATTTCCCAACTCTTCCAAAAGCTCTCTTTTCGCAGCTTCTTCCTCAGATTCTTCGTCTTCAACGCCTCCTTGGGGAAATTTTCACCAATCAGCATGCCAATCTGAAAGCTGGACCAACAAAAATCTATCTCCTTGAAAAACCACACAAGATACATTTTTCCTATGCGGAAGACTATCTATTTCTTTATTTATCATAAAATTTTTATAACTTCTTTCCAGACTAATACTATTATCAATAAAAGTCAAATTTGCTAGTAAGCTGACTATTTCTCCTTTTTTCTATATTCCTCTTTGATTTTCAAATACTGAGGATCTGTTCCGGAGTCCGATTCTTCTTTGGCATTCTTCCGCATCAATTTGGCGGGAAACTTCTTGTTTACATGCTCAAGCTTATCCTTGATGATTTGCTCCGTATCGAGATCGAGAAGGACTGCCATATCCAAGGCATATATAAACACATCCGCCAGTTCCTTTTTTATCTGCTCCATCTTTTTTTAACTTATCCAAGAAATCATTCAATGAGGATTTAATGGCATTGTGAAAATTTAATAGCCCAAAGCTTACAATGCCTTTATTTACAGTTATCGGCTCATTTCCTGGAAACATGGCTGCTTCAAAAAGATTCCAACTATGAATTAGACTGTTCCTGTAAGACTTGTAAATGGCAAGAGCATGAGGTTTGTAATCATCAGGAAAATGGATTTCTATAAACTTTTTATATCTTGGCCCGACACTATCACCCCGTCCTATAGTATCAGCTGCACTTAGTAATATCAGCGCGGTGATTGTATACAGCCTAGCGTGGAAGGAAAGAATCTTGTTGAGCAAGTTGATGAATATCTAGGAAATCTCTATTTACCGGAAAAATATCTGAAGTGGGCGCTGGAAGAATTGGAACAACTGGGTAAAACAAAAAAACAAGATAATAGATTGACGGCTGAATCTATAGCCAAATGTATTGAGGGTAACAAAAATAAGCTGGATAATCTCTTGAATATGAAATTAAACGGTATGATTGATGATGAAGAATATTGGGGAAAAAGGAATGATATAATTCGTGAAAACAAAGACTTGCAAAACAAACTTGTGCATAATACTGAGAATGCCGGGAAATGGATTAATCTTACAAGAAACACCTTTAATTTCGTAGCTTATTCGCGCATCTGGTTGAAAAAAGGCGGAAAAGAGGAGCGAAAAAAGATTCTTATAGGTCTCTGTTCGAACCCTACTTTGAAAGACAAGGAACTGCTTATTTCTCAGCAAAAACACCTTGAAATCATCAAGGTGAAGCTGCAATTTCTTCGAGGCCTCAATGGGCCTGATCGAACCCGTGAAAATTAGCTATATAAAAGCAAAAACAACGCCTCATGACATTGTCGTTTCCCTGATGCAGGACCTCGTAGAAGCCGTCGCAACCTATTTCCAGAATTTGGATTCTAACAAAATTAATTATTTTTTGCTTTTATTATAGCCTCATCAATCATTTTTACAGATAAGGTAACTTCTTCTCCTATTAAAATGTTCTTGTATTTTTTTAAGTATTTTAATTTTAAATAATCTTCTGCATAAATCCTTTGATTTAATTCTAAATTATCATTTTCATAAAATTTCTCCGTATGTTCTTTAATTGCCCTTCTGGCTATATGAGTTAAGCCATCTCCGTTTTGCGCTACAAATATTTCATCTGGATAATAGTCTAGTATTTCATTCCTATAATTATTAATTTCAATATTGTCATATTTTGATTTTTTAACCATTGCAACAGATTCCTGAAGAAAATCTTTGTAAAGATCCGGAAACTCTGCATTGTTTATGATATATTTTTCTCCATTCCATTTATATATATCAAACCATTTTAGAAGGGTGATTTTATCCTCATCTTTTATTTTATTTTTTAAGGCATATTGATCTTTGAAATGGGGTTTATAAATTTCAAATAATCCTGCGTTTTCTTCATTATTTATTATGTCGTCTTCTAAAATATCTTTATAAATAACAACCTCAGGCATATCATCCCCATCCAAGTCTGCTAGGTTTTGAATATTTAATCCAGAACCAAACTCGGAAAATACTGAAATGAAAGAATCTGTACTTATATCATGTTTTATTATTCTTAATCCTGTGAAGCTATCTTCATTATTTCCTTCAAAATACAGGATTTCTTTTATGTTATCATTATTTATGTCTATAAAATATAGATTTGTTTCTATTTTCCCTGTAAAAGCAGTTGTCTTTTGTAATCTATATTCTTGATTGTTAAATCCATATACATCTTGAAAATAATTAATTGAAGTGACAGGTCTATATTTGTATCCACCAAATTTATCCTTATCTAAAACTATAATTTCTTGTGTAAAGGGGCTATAGTTATTGTCATATTCCACTAAAAATATGATTTCATTAATAGCATCATTGTCGATATTTTCTACTCCTACTCTAGAAATATTCGTAGTATAGGGATTAGAAAAAGAGTGAGTAGGTATGTATTCGGTTATATCAACACCTTCAACTATAAGATTAAATTTCACCGTTGATAGGATTTGTTTGGTCAGCTGTGTGTCTTCATTAAAACCAAGCAGAAACCATTTATTATAACTTTCGTGTTTATACGGTGATTTAAAGTATATAACTTTATTATTTTTGTTTCCAAGCATTTTATCAAGGGCAAGTACCGCTTCTGTATTGTCTGTAGATAATTCTTCTAGCCAGACAAATCTGTCCTTTTCTCTATCCAAGTCATTTTTTAGTTCTTCGATTGTCTCTATTCCAATGCCGGATATCCCTCCGCTTATTAATAGCTCGAAATAATCATCTTGATTATCATAGGCATAGAATTTTAATACTAAATCAGAGCTTTCTTCGCTCAGATAATAGCTATCAGGATACTTTATCTGATAACCATATTTAAAACTTTCATAAGTTTTCCAATCTGAAATATTAATACTTTCGCTATTTGTTTTATTATCATATCTTTGATTGGGATATACTGCTGCTGCTAATATTATAAATATGATAACAAAAAACCCTATTGTAATACTTTTAGATAGGCCTTTCCTTATTTTCCCTTGGCTATTGTTTGAATTCATATAGTTAAAATAATATTTCTAT
>JAQUYG010000010.1 GCA_028691985.1 Minisyncoccota bacterium | reverse complement strand
AATCTACGCCGCCATCTTCAGGATCGTTTATAGCTTCTCCTCCTGCATCTATAATATTTACTCCTCCAGGCGTCGACATGATCGTCCACTGCCAATTTTTGTTCTCATCAAGCGCATAAGAAAATCCTTCTTCTGCCGCACCGCTTATCAAAGTTGCAAAAACTTGGCATCCGTTTATGTCAGATAAAATCACGCCATCGCCATCATTATTAAGAGAGATTTTTGTCTCACTATAATAAAAAACTTTATATTCTCCTGAATCCATATAAGTTTCTAAAATAGAGAATGTTTTTACCTTTCCAGATTGATCGCTTAAGGTCCATCCGGTAATATCAACTTTTGTATTTCCTGTATTATAAATCTCTATAAATTCACCGAGAGTGTCAGTTCCCTCCGGATTTATAAGGAGCTCGCTTATAACTATGCCGCTATCAACAGAAGAACTACAGGACCCCGAAGAAGCGTCTTCCATAGAAACCTCTCCACCACCGATTTCCGTAGAACCGCCATTTTCAGAAGAATCTCCATTGTTTTCCTCTGTGCTTTCCGTTTTCTCATCATTACCCGAATCATCAACAACCTCCGCCGGCTGTAATTCTTGTCCGCCCTCTTCATTCCCATCCAATAACTCCTCCTCTAAGACATATCGGATATCCGATGTGTCCTCGGCAGCCGCCCGACTTTCAAAAATAGCCAACGCCACCGCAAGCAAAACAATAAAAAACAAAAAAGGAACACTGGTAAACATTTTTCTAAAAGACATAAGAAATTGTTATTTTTCTTAAGATACTACTTTAAGAATATTTCCAAAATTCCACCACTTCCAGATAAAAACCTTCCTATAAAAAACAAAAAAAGATTATATTTCAAATCTTATTTTTTTTACCCAAATTTTTCTTCCCCGATTAAGTTTGTCTTTTATTTCCTCTTCTTTAAAACGAAATTCCTGCGAAAGAACCGGACTTAAGACAGCAACCGTCAGAGTTCCATCTTTAAAGCTCAGTGCGCTAGACTTGTCTATAACCTGATCGCCGAAAATCTGACAAATTACCTTTTCCCATAAATCACAAATTTCCACCGCCTCAATCTGCCTGGAGATACCGGCCTTGTTGATAGATTTTTTAAGGTCTGCACTGATGGAACTCAGCATATTTTTTAATACGATTAATTTCTGATTGGCATAATAACATAAATAAATGTTTCATCCGAGCTTGTTTTCAAGATCGAAGGAGAATTCTCATCATTGATATCAAGGACGACTTCATTTCCCAGAACGCTGTTAAGCCCATCCATCAGATATTTATAATTATAAACCACCTCAAGTTCTTTACCAGAAGTCTTAGCGACAATTCTGGAATTATTATTACCCAGTTCATTTGCTTCCGAACTAACTTCTATTTTACCATCAGAGCCCATTTTAAATTTTACACTATTATTTGAAGCGCTGGAAAATAATCCAGAAATTTTTACAGCATTGGAGATATCCTTGATATCCATAACTGCCTGCGACATAAATTTTTCTGGTATCACTTGTTTATATTGAGGATAGTTGCCCTCTATCAGCCTAGAGATTATCACCGCTTTTCCGAAATTAAAAACTATCTGATTCTCAGCGATCACTATTTCCAACATTTCACTTTCTTCGCTCAAGTCCCTAGAAAGTTCCTGCATCGCATTTTTAGGAATAATCACAGATCTTATATTACCTAAGGCATTCAAACTTTCTTTGTTTATATTTTCTCTAGAAAGCTGTATGGTCTTTTGCGCCAGGCGATAACTATCAGTCGATACCAAAACAATCCTGCCGTCTTCTATTTCAGAAAAATCTAAAAGGATTCCAGTTATCTCCATCCTGGATTCACTCATGGAAACTGAAGGCAGAACCTGTACGACCGCTTCCTTAAAATCTTCGCTTTTCACTTTGAACAAAAAGTCATTCTCGATTTTGGGAGCCAGTGGATATTCCTTGGCATCAATACCTTTTATATTTATCTTATAACTATTACACTTTATATTCACCATATCTTCCCGGGTTTTTATCTCCACATTTCCATCAGGAATACTGGCAACAAAGTTAGCAAACAATTTGGTCGGAATAGTGATCTCTCCCTCTTCTTCGATTTTACCTCCTATCCAATAATTAACCCCAAGCTCTAAATTAGTTGAACTTAATCTAAGTCCTTTTTTATCTGTCTTCAAAAGAACATTATTCAATATAGGAAGGGTGGTGTTTTTATTAATTACCTTACCAACTATACTAAGTGCTTTATTTAAGTTTTCTTGGGTACAAGTTATCTTCATACTTTAATGGTTATTGTATTTAAATAATAAGTTTATTAATAAAGTAGTAATAGTAAAGGAACGAAAAACGGTGGAAAAGTGCTTCTTTGTTGTCTGTTTAGAGCGAAATAACTTTTTTAAACTGTGGAAAGACTATGCTTTTAGTTGGGTTCTTTCTTGGGACAAGAAAGATATTTTTTTTGAGACTTAATATTTTTCGCGATATCCGATATTTATCAGTAGGTTTTTCCCAAAAATTATAAGCATTTATCGTGGGTTTTTGCATAGCTTATACACAGCTTTTGGACATATAGGGACTTGATCAGTCATTGTAGATTTGTTCCACGATCAGGTTTATTTCTTGCTCGATCAACTTGTCATTTTCTATCTCGGTCGTTATTTTGTCAAAGGCATGCATGGCGGTAGTGTGGTCTCTTCCTCCTAGCCAGGATCCGATTGAAGGGAAAGAACTTTTTAATTCTTTCCTCATCAAAAACATCGCTATTTGCCTCGGTTTTACAAACTCCTTTTTCCTACTCTTATCAGTAAGCTCGTTGCTGGTAACGCCATAGAAATCGGCAACACTTTTCATAATGTCTTTAGGAGTCGTGGCTTTTTTAATCGGCTGGGAAATTATATTTGCCAAGATAGCGGTGGTTTTTTTTATGTCAGGATAGCTTCCGTCCAGCTCGCATACCGCGACCACCCGGTTAAGGGCTCCTTGTAACTCTCGGATATTCCTTTGGATATGAAGCGCAATATAGTTCAAAGACTCTTCGGGAATGTCGAAGTTTTTTTCTTTGGCCTTTGTTCTTAAAATAGCAAGTCTTATCTCATAATCTGGGAAACCGACATCCGCAATCATTCCCCCCTCAAAGCGGGACCTGAGTCTTTCCTCTAGGGCCGGAATGGCCTTCGGAGGCCGGTCGCTGGAGAGCACTATTTGCTTGTTGTTTTCGTAGAGCGTATTAAAGGTATGAAAAAATTCTTCTTGGGTTTTTTCTTTGCCTGCTAAAAATTGGATATCGTCAATTATCAGTATGTCGATCTCCCTGTACATGTTTTTGAAAGTTTTGGTGTTTTTACCTGATATGGCCTCGATAAGTTCATTGGTGAATTTTTCTGACGAGGCATATTTTATCTTTTTGTGAGGGTCTTTCTTGAGAGCCTCGTTGCCGATGGATTGCAAAAGGTGAGTCTTCCCTAATCCCACTCCGCCGTAAATGAACAAGGGATTATATTTCTGTCCCGGGTTTTTACTCACAGCTATGCATGCGGCATGGGCGAGCTCATTGTTGGGACCAACTATGAAATTGTTGAAATTGTATGACGGGTTCAAAAAATTATTCCTGTCGGAAGTAGAAGATATTCTCTCGGGTGTCGGTTTCATCTCCGCGCGCCTTTCTTCTTCTTGCGGCTGACCTTGCGATGTTCCTTGCCCCACCTTATATTCGATGTTCTTTATTTCTGGGCAGATATTCTGTATCGCCTTTATAATATCTTTATGATATTTATTCTTAAGCCATTCTTTGGTAAAGCCATTAGGCACGCTTATTACCAGCTGGTCTTCCTTCTTGGACGCTATGCTGGTGTTTTTAAACCAGGTTATAAAGTTGGCTTTGCTTATACAAAGTTCAAGCTCTCCTAGTGTTGCTTGCCAAAGCTGTTCATTATTCATATTTTTTTAAATTGTAATCTGGCTTTGTTGATAAGACCAGTATAGCACAGACGATTTTTTTTAAAAATGGCTCTAAATAAAGAGGATTGTTAATAAGCTGTGGATGAATTGTGTACGGGTGTAGTTTTAATCTATAATAATAAAAAACAAAGTCAATTCTTGTGAGCAATAAGCTTTTTTTGAACGCAGGGCATCGTGAGGGGCAGCTAACGGGCAGTTTCTGTCTTTGTTGCGTTCCCGGCCTATAAAGATCTGGTTTTTTCGGGATATTGGGAAAAATTTTGGGAAAGAGGTTTTTCTGGTGTTATTATTGACTTTTTTGCGGGTGCATATTATACTTAGCCTAGTTTCGTTAATCAGTTGTTGTTTTGTATACTTATGAAAAGTACTTATCAGCCAAAGAAAAAGAAGCGGGCGCGAGTCCATGGGTTTCTTTCCCGAATGAGGACTCCGGGAGGCAAGAGAGTTTTGGCTTCTCGAAGAAGCAAAGGCAGAAAAGCTCTGACTGTTTAGGTCTGGGCTTGTTTTGTTTTTAAAAAGAAATAATGCTAAAAAAAGATTTAAGGATAAGGAAGCAGCGGGACTTTGACAGGATTTTTAAGGAGGGGGTCTTCTTTTCCTCGGGATATCTGGCACTCAAGCTGGCAAAGAACGATCTTTTTTATTCTCGTTTCGGTTTTGTTGTAAGTAATAAGATCTCCAAGCAGGCAGTGAAGCGAAACCGGATGAAAAGGCTTTTAAGGGAGTCTATCCGTACCTCTTATAAGAACATAGTTCCGGGGTTTGATGTTGTAGTAATGGCGAGGGCCGACTTTTCTGAAAAAAAGATGACTGAGGCCAAGGATATTGTTGATAACCTGTTGAAAAAGTCTGGATTATGTACATAAGGCAAATAAATATCTGATTGTGATAAAGAATATTTTTTTAAAATTAATAAGATTCTACCAAAAAACCTTGTCTTTCGATCACGGTTTCTTTTCTTTTATGAGAACTTCGTTTGGTTGTAGATTTTTTCCTTCTTGCAGCGAATACACCTTTCAGGCTGTTGAGAAATACGGGGTTTTAAAGGGCTCATCTCTAGGAGCGAGAAGAATCTTAAAATGCAATCCCCTCTCTAAAGGCGGACATGACCCACTAAAATAAAAATAACTTCAAAAAAATGAACATACTTTTCTTTATTTATACTGAACTGTTGTATCGTCCGCTTTTTAATCTTTTGGTTTTTCTCTATAATATCGTCCCCGGACAGGATATAGGAGTAGCAATCATTTTACTTACCATAATCGTAAGGCTGGCACTTTATAAGGTTAATGGGAAATCGATCAAGAGTCAGAGGGAACTCCAAGAAATCCAGCCGGAGATAAAAGAACTTCAGAAAAAATACAAAGATAATAAGGAAAAACAGGCTCAAGAGCTGATGGCTCTCTATCAGAAACACAAAATCAATCCTTTTTCTGGGTGTTTACCTCTTCTGATACAACTTCCGATCATTATTGCTCTTTATCGGGTCTTTCTGGACGGTTTTAAGGACGAGAGTCTGATGCATTTATACTCCTTTGTTCCGAATCCTGGGCATATACAGGCTATTTCTTTCGGCTTCGTCGATTTGTCAGTTTCCAACATTTATCTAGCGGTTATTGCGGCCGTTTTACAGTATTTCCAGACCAGAAGTATCATGAATGTGTCTAAAGACAAGGAGAATCCAAAAGAAGAAAAAAATGAAGGAGAAAAAACTCCAGAGGAAAAAACTCAGGAGTTCACTCAAGCAATGAGCAAAAATATGATGTATTTTATGCCGTTTCTGACCCTTGTCTTTGCGATGAGCCTTCCTTCGGGACTTGCTCTCTATTGGTCGGTTACGACAATATTTGCAATTGTCCAGCAATACCTTATAATTAAAAGGCGCAGAGAAGATAATCCGAAAGCTTAATTTATCTTTAAAAATATGTGTAACAAAACTCAAGAATTGGTAAAGCAAACTATTATTGAACTTTTGGAGGTTATGGATTTGGAGGCCGTCATAGAGGAAGAAAGAATTGAAACCACTAAGGACGGTAAGGAAATTTTTACTGTGGATCTAAAAACGGAGCAGCCGAATCTTTTGATCGGTCAGTATGGAAGTAATTTGCAGTGCTTGCAACATTTGGTGGGAGTTATAGTCAAACATAAGATTCTTTCCGAAAAAGACGAATCAGTGAATATCGAGGAAGATGTGAAATTTAATATTGATGTGAATGGATATAAGAAGCAGAAAAAAGAGTCTTTAGTCAAATTGGCGGAGAATATGGCTGACCAGGTGACCTATAGCAAGAACTCTGTTGCCTTGAGGCCGATGTCGGCTTATGAAAGAAAGGTCATACATCTGGAAATTTCTGCTCGAAAGAATCTGGTCACGGAAAGTATTGGAGATAATTTGATGAGAAGAGTTGTTATAAAATATCAAGAGGACTAATATCGTAATAAATTGTAGCTTTTAGATTATGAAAATGTCATTTTCGTCTGTCTAAAACTGCAATTTGTTTTTTTATGAAGATATGTTTAAGAAAGAGAATCTGAATCTGACACAGAAGGTAGCTTATAACGCCGCCTTTTCTTCGACATCCCGGCTTTTGGAGATGGTAATAGCTTTTTTGATAATAAAGCTGAACGCAGGTTATCTGAATGTCAGTGGTTTTGGCGACTATGGGACCATCCTCGCTTTTGTTTATATTTTTTCGGTACTGGCTGATTTCGGGCTATATTCTATTACGGTAAGGGACATATCATCTGCCGATGCCGATGAAGCGAAAATCATCAACAACGCCTTCACAATGCGGTTAATTTTGGGGCTGGTGATTTTTACTTCCGCTTATTTCGCTTCTTTCTTGTTTCCCTATTCGAATGATGTCAAGTTGGGGGTGTTGATAGCGTCTTTCGGTTATTGGCTTATGTCCTGTACTCAAGTTCTGATGGGGCTTTTTCAGAAGCATTTGATAATGGACAAAGTTTCTGTGGCGAGTCTTTCTGCTCGGATGGCTCAACTTCTGGCAGTTTTTCTGTGCGTCAGATATGACTTAGGTTTTTTGTGGATAGTGGGGACTATCTGTGTAGGCGCTTTTTTTGATTTCTTTATCGTTTTATTCTTTGCCAGGAAGCTGATCAGGATCCGACTAGATTTTGATTTCGTATTCTGGAAGGATATGCTTCGCAGGGCTTTTCCTCTTGCGGTTTCGGCAATATTGGTTTTGATTTATTTCAAGCTGGACACGATTTTTCTTTCGGTCATGAAAGGAAGCGAGGCGGTGGGAATATACAGTTTGGCCTATCGTATAATGGAGAGTCTAACCTGCTTCGCTTCTATCGTAGTGGGATTGACGATGCCGCTTATGAGTCGTGCCGCCTCTGATGATATCAAAAAATTCAAGTCTATCTCGCAAAGGACGCTGGATTTTCTCTTGGTGGCGATCTGCGCAATCATCTTCGGAACATTCGCTATTTCTGATAAGATAATTTTGACTCTTTCCAAGTCAGAGTTCCAGGATTCGTCGCTGGTGCTCCAGATTCTGGTGGTTGCCCTAGGTTTCATTTTCTTAGGTGCGCTTTTCAGCAATATGATAATCGCTCTCAAGAAACAGAAATATTTAGCTTATATTTATTTCATCGGTGCCTTTTTTAATATTGTCGCTAATTTAGTCTATATTCCGGAGTATTCTTACTTTGGTGCTTCGGGCACGACGCTTGCCACTGAGTTTTTGGTAACGGTGCTTATGCTCTGGGTTATCTACAAGGAAATTGATTTCATCCCCTCTTTTAAAAGGATGGCTATCGGTATCTTTGCAGGTTATCTCATGTTGATTGCCTTGCGGTGGTTTGATTTTCTGGGACTTTTTTCCTCGGTTGCTTTAGGAGGAATCGTTTATATGTTTTTTATCTATGTTATGGGGGGAATATCAAAAGCTGAAATGGAAAAACTTTTTCAGAAAAAAATCTAAGTTCTCTATATGCTGGTAAAAAATCTTTCTTTAAAGAACGAGCTGCCGATCTTTGCACTATCTTTGCTGTTAGGACTATTAACGACGATTAATGTCTTATATCCTTTCGCGCTGTTGGCGGCTTTTTTCTTCTGTATTTTTGCCTTGGAGAGATTTGACGATTTTGTCATTTTGCTTGTTTTTTATCTTCCTTTCCAGCTTGCGCTCAATGTAGCGGCGGGGTTCGATGTGGCTTCGGGCAGAGTCCTGATTTTGTTCGTGCTTTTAGTTTGGACATTCAAGTCCCTCAAAGACGGGAGGTTCGCCATAAATTTTTCTTTGCAGACACTCTTGGTCTGTCTCTTCCTATTTTTTGCCGGGCTTTCATTCCTGCAGGTATTTGAGATGGATCGGGCCATCCGTAAGATGCTGGTCTTTCTTTCAGTTTTTCCCTTGTATTTTGTGCTGACCTCCTTTCCTCCTAGCAAGGAATTAGTTTTGAAAATTCTCAAGGCTCTTTTTGCGGGTGTATTCTTTATCTCCTTCTTTGCCGTTTTACAGTTTATGGCGCAGTTTATTTTTGGAATCAATCCTCTCTTCAGTTTTTTTGCCAAAGTAATCGCGCCGGTTTTTTATGGAAATTCATTCGCAGCGGAAGTGGTTGCTAATCCGAGCTGGTTGGTAAATGTGGGTGGCATCACGCTGCTTAGGTCCTTTGCTATTTTTTCTGATCCGCATATCTTTTCTTTTTACCTTGGCTTGATCATTCCGTTATTATTTTCTTTTTTGCTTATAGACAAGGAGTCTTTCGCGAAAGATAAAATTTTAGGGCACAGAAAAATCATCTGGCTTGCATTCTTTTTTTCTCTGCTCGCAGAACTTTTTACTTTTTCTCGCGGCGGCTATGTCGGGATGGTGGCGAGCTTTTTGGTTATGATTTTTCTCTTTCGGAAAGACTTGGGCAAGATTCGGAAAAAATATTTCGGTACGGTCTTGCTGTCTATAGTTCTGGCATTGTTCTTTTTTGGGCAAGCTGTTCTCGCCAGATTCGTTTCTATGTTCAATCTGAGAGAGGGCTCGAATGTGGAACGGTTCAAGAATTGGCAGCAGGGACTTGAAACTTTTTGCGGGAATTTTTTTCAGGGCGTTGGCATCGGGAATTACTCTTTCTTCCTTGATCCGACAACGGCTTATCGCACGCCGATCTATGCGCATAATCTTTATCTGGACCTGGGGGCGGAGCTGGGCATATTCGCCTTGCTCGCCTGGGTATTGCTCATCTGTGTGACTGTGTATGAACTCTATATTTTTGGAAGAAGAAGCAAGGATGCGATAACCTCTCGCATCGCACTCGGTCTTATCGGCTCTCTGATTTGGTACTCGGCGCATTCTTTCTTTGACACTTCTATCTACGCACCTAACATCCTCGCGATATTCATGGTAGTTCTTTCATTGGCAGTTTTGGTGATAAGGTGTGTTAAAATAGAGAAAGGAAGAGAATAGCTCCGCTGTTCGGTAAAAATTTTTATATAGTTATGGCTTTATCTTTTCAATTCATTTTTCCGTTTTTCTTTTCTGCTTTTGCGTACCTTATGTACAAGGACATAAAAAACGGCATTTATGCGGTCATCTTTTTATTGCCAACATACCTACTGCGTTTCACGCTTTTTAATATTCCGACGACAGTGCTGGAAATGATGATTTATATCTTGTTTTTGCTATGGCTTTCAAAAAATGGAAATAAGCCTGACACTTCAAGAAGCGTCGGAGGGTTTTATAAAAAAGAAAAACTTTTGTCTTGGGGCATAGTACTTTTATTCGTCGGAGTCATTCTCTCCACTGTAAACTCAAGCGACTTAAGGACTAGCCTGGGAATTTTGAAAGGTTGGTTTGTGGATCCTTTTTTATTTTTCTGGGTTTTTGCCAGTGTCATAAAGGATCAGAGGCAACTTGCAAATGTGTTTTGGGGTCTTATTCTCTCCGGCTTAGTCGTGGCTTTAATAGGTGGCGGTTATGCATTAAGCGATAGTCTGACTTTTGACGGTCGGCTGGGTGCTTTTTATGAGTCCCCTAATTATCTCGCGATGTATCTGTCGCCGGCATTTTTATTCGCCGTTTATTTTTTTGTTTTTCAAGAGAACGCTTTTTTGTCG
Organism: Minisyncoccota bacterium; assembly: GCA_028691985.1. Lineage (GTDB taxonomy): Bacteria > Patescibacteriota > Minisyncoccia > JAHIHE01 > JAGLIN01 > JAQUYG01. The sequence goes on along the minus strand of JAQUYG010000010.1, from coordinate 25,327 downwards.
TTTCGAACGGATGTGAGGAATTCCTCTTTAGCGAAAAAATATAACATTGCTTGCCCTAGTGCAGTGAAGGAAGTTTTCTCTGTGCGGGGACTGTTCTTGCGAAGCAGTGATTTTGTCCAGAATGATAAAAAAATACAGGCCACAATTTTGCTGGTTCTTATAACCGTGATCTTTCTTACTAAATCTTACGGCGCGGTGTTGGGAATCGTGGTGGCACTTTTTTGCTTTTTGTTGAAAAGATATCAAGGCAAAAATACGCATTTTTTTTCAGACAACAAAAAAACGCTGATATTCGTGTCAGCTATCGCGTTGGTGATGTTTTCCTCCTTAAGCTATCAGAAATATGAGCAGATTGTGAATTCCAACGAGAGGTCGTCTTTCCATTCCCGACTTATGATCTGGGATGCATCGCGCGAGATGCTTAAAGACAATCCTATTTTCGGAATCGGCCCGGGAACTTTTCAAGAAGTTTATCTCGATTATCAGGGTCGTTTTTCGGTACCCTATCTCGAGTGGGCGGTGGCTGAGCCGCATAATATCTTTCTGGCTTTTTATTTGCAGTCGGGAATTATCGGTTTTATCGGATTCTTGTTGATATTGTTTTGGTTCTGTAAGAAAGCGCGGACAAGCGATATTGTTTTTCTTTTTCTTATATATTTTCTCATCCACGGCTTGGTCGATACACTCTACTGGAAAAATGATCTCGCGATGATTTTTTGGCTGGCGGCGGGGATTGGATATCTCTCTTCTTCCAAGAAATAAGATTTTTGTCACGAAAAAACTGCAGAGCTTAACTTTTTGCTAAGATGCAGTTTTTAATTTCTTATCAGTAGCCTCCTGGCGCTGCTACCTCTAAGAGATCCTCTATGTCTGACCAGTACTTCAGTTTTTCAAAAGCAGGTCCCATCTTTTCGAATAAGGCTCTTTTGTATTCTTTTTGAGGATAGCTTTTTATCATTTCCTGGGCTTTGCTAAAATAATACCTCGCTTCCGTTAGGTTGTTTGATTTTTTGATGTAGCAGGAGACTTGTGTAATGTTTACCAGTCTGAAAATGATTAACCAATATAAGCTGTCTAACCTTTTCTCGTAATCTTTTTCAGCTTGTGCAAGTTCTCCTAAGAGAGTCTCTTTTACTTCACGGGGTGGGTTCTCCCTTATGTATTCCCACCAATTTTTGTTTTTTGTTCTTTCCTCTACACTTCCAGCTGATGATGATTTTTCTATGGTTATTGCAGTCATATTTCCTTCCTTTTCCTCAGCATTCATTGAGCATAGTCTATGAGTTCTTGTTATATTTGTCAAGTAGAAATATAAGATTTTTTTATTGACCTCTTCCCTAAAAAAGGCTATTATAAGCATAGTCTTTAAGGGGATTTTTATTTTTTATCGGCAATTAAGAGCAATTTTATGTCTGCATCTTTCGGATTTATAAGTGATAATCAGGAATCAATAGTGCTTATTTTGCTGGTCGTGGTAGTTTTTTTGGCTTTGATAAGCGCTTATTTGCATTTGGAAGTCTCTAAGCTCAAGAAAAACGCCAAGGTTTTATTTTCTGGCAAGAATGCTAGCAATTTGGAAGACATAATTCTTTCCCAAGTCGAAAAGAGCAAGGAATTGGAAAATGCCATAACCGGACTGAAAGATGCGGATCAGAGGATTTTGGATACGCTCTCTCGTGCCGTGCAGAAAGTCGGAATAATCCGTTTTAATCCGTTCGGAGATGTCGGAGGAAACCAGAGTTTTACAGTGGCACTTCTTGACAATTATAACTCAGGTGTTATTATACTAAGTCTTTATTCACGCGAAGGAGTCAGGATTTACGGCAAGGCGATTTCGGAAGGAAAATGCGAGTATCAGCTCAGCAAAGAAGAGGAAGATGCGCTACAAATGGCTATGAAAAGGTAAAGGCAGTGATGCCTTTTTAATAATTTGATAAATTTTGATAATATAAATGGTTGAAAAAAAAGAAAAAAATATAATTGAAATCGGCGATAATATAGTCGTTAAAGACTTGGCAGAGAAAATGGGAATCAAGGTGACGGAGCTGATTGCCGAACTTATGAAAAACAAAATTTTTGCCAGTATAAATGAAACTGTCGATTTTGATACTGCTGTAATTGTCGGGGATGACCTCGGTTTTGAGATTATGAAAGTTAGAACTGAATTGGAAAGAGGAAGACAGATGATCAAGAAGAAAGAGCTTGGTAAGAAAGCGAAGAAACGACCACCGGTGGTTGTGGTAATGGGTCATGTCGATCACGGAAAAACCACGCTACTGGATAAGATACTGTCGACTAATGTAGCTTCGGGCGAATCTGGAGGAATCACTCAGAATGTGAGCGCTTATCAGGTCAAGAAAAAGGGCGAAGTTATAACTTTTATGGATACTCCCGGTCATCAGGCTTTTCATTCGATGCGGGAGAGGGGTGCTTTTATAACCGATATGGCGGTAATCGTGGTGGCAGCGGATGACGGCGTGAAGCCTCAGACGAAGGAGGCGGTGGAGTTTGCCAAAAATGCCGGGCTTCCGATTCTGGTCGCTATCAATAAGATTGACAAGCCGGAAGCGAATATTGAAAAGGTTAAGAAGGATTTATCTGAAATTGATCTTCTACCTGAGGAATGGGGCGGACAGACTGTCTGTGTGAACATTTCAGCGAAGACCGGGGAAGGTATAGATAATCTTTTAGATATGATAATCCTCTACTCTGATATGGAGGAGCTTAGGGCGGAATATGATGTGATGGCGGAAGGCTTTATCATGGAGTCCTATTTGGATCCGCAGATAGGTCCCGTGGCAGTCGCGCTCATTCAGAACGGAACGCTAAAACCGGGAGATTTCATCACAGCAGGTCCAGTTCGTGGAAGAGTTAAAACAATGAATGATTTCAAAGGAGTTTCAATCAAGGCGGCTACCCCCTCTATGCCGGTTACGATCCTAGGATTCAATAATGTTCCTAAGGCGGGATCGATAATCAAGGCGTTCAAAGTCAGGAAAGAAGCCGAAGCCGTTACGGAGGCATCTCTACATGATGAGAAAGAATCAAATTTTGCAAACGGTGGCAAGGTCATAAGCTCATCCAAAACCGGAGAGGGCGAGGATGTTGAAAAGATCAAGAAACTTAATCTGATTATCAAGGCGGACACAAAAGGTTCTTTGGAAGCTATAATCCAGATTTTGGAGACGATGAAGGGCGAAGGCGTTGCGACCCACATTTTGAAGACTGGAGTTGGAAATATCACTGAAACTGATATAAAGCTTGCAAGATCTTCTGACGCAAAAATCATAGGTTTTAACAGCAGTGTGGATTCTAATACCAGGAAGTTTGCCGACAAAGAAAAAGTTGTGTTCAATAATTTCGGTATCATTTATGAGCTGGCAAGCTATGTCAAAGAAGAGCTTTCAAAGCTTCTGGAAGCGGAAATTGTTAGGGTTGATCTGGGGAAGCTGAAAGTCATCGCGATTTTCAAGTTGCCGAGGAAGTCAGCTAAGGTTGTTGATATGATCTTCGGAGCAAAGATATCAAATGGCAAGGCGGAAAAGGGCGGGCGGATCGAGATTATGCGAAACGGAGAAAAAGTCGGCGAAGGAGTGATCAGCGAGCTCCAGCACAACAAAAAAACAGTTTCTGAGCTCAAGTCGGGGAATAATGCCGGCATAACTTTCAGAGGCAATGTGACTGTGCAAGAGGGAGATGAGGCTTTGATTTATAAGGAAGAAAAGAGACAAAGGACAATTAGTATATGAGCGAAAGAATAATAAAAGTTAACAAGCTTTTTAAACAAGAAGTCGGAAGGATGATTCTTGAAGATGTGGACTTCCCTTTTGATGCTGTGGTCACTGTGATCAGTGTCGACACTTCTTTAGATTTGCGTTACGCTGATGTCTATATAAGCGTGATTCCGAAGGAGAAGGAAGATGCCGTTCTTGCTTTTTTGGAGGAAGATATCTATGCCATGCAACAGAAAATTAACAAGAAACTCTTTATGAAACCAGTGCCGAAAATCAGATTCAGATTGGATCTCGGTGGAGACCATTTCGATAGGATAAATGAGATTATTTCAGAAACTGATCGTTAGTTGCAAAGCTGGCGATTTTGTTTTTTGATATATTATGAAAAAGATAATTGAACAAATAAAAAATAGCAGGAATATTCTGATCCTGAGCCACAAGAATCCGGACGGTGATGCGGTCGGCTCTTCTCTTGCGCTCGCGCTCGCCTTGAAGACTCTAGGCAAGGAAGTCTCTTGTTTCTCTGTAAGCGGAATTCCTGAGGTGTTCAATTTTTTGCCGGGCGTAGATTTTTTTAGGAAAGGCGCCGATTTTATGAATTATGACCTTGTGGTGCTTTTGGATTGCGCAACTTTTTCGAGGACGGGCATCGAGGATATCCAGAGGGTCGCCGCTTCTTTCGATAGGCTGATCATTGTGGACCATCACCCTAAAACGGAAGTGGAAGAATCTGCGGAGAGTGAATATTGGATCGATGAAAAGAAGTCTTCGACTGCGGTGATGATTTATGAACTACTGATCGAGATGGGTGTGAACATAAGTAAAGATGTCGCCACTTGCCTTTTGACTGGAATATTTACTGATACGGGAGGCTTTCAACACAGTAATACAGACGAGTCTTCCATGAGGGCTGCCGCTGAGCTGATGAAGAAAGGTCCGCGCATAGAAAAAATTTCCAGAAATATGTTCAGCGGCAAGAGCGTCCCGGCCATCAAGCTTTGGGGAAAGGCGTTGAGTCGGATAGAAAACAGCAGCAATACTGGAATGGCGGTCTCTTATGTGACGATGGAAGACATTGAGGAAGCGGGTGCCAAAGAGGAGGACCTCTCTGGGCTTATAAGTGTTATCAATACGGTGAGCGATGCGAAATTTTCTTTGTTGCTCACGGAATATGATAAAAATAAAATCAAAGGAAGTTTACGCAGCGAAGATTATAAGGGCATGGATGTTTCTAGGCTTGCCAGAGGTCTGGGCGGAGGCGGACACAAACTCGCTTCAGGTTTCGAGATGGAGGGAGACATCGGCAGAAGTATAGCAAAAATTAGTAATATGGTTTTGCGGCTCAAAGATAAAACAAATAAGGAAGGATAAAACTATGGATGGACTTTCGGCGTATATACAGAATGTGACCAATCTCGCGGTCACTTTTGGTGTAATTTTTTCCTATCTGCAGATCAAGAAGGTTTCGAAATCGATTGAAATCGGGCAGAAAGCGAACCTGATCAGCGCTCTCCACTTTTTTTCCAGTGAATACGACTCTATAATGTTGGATTCGCTCGGATGTGGTGATAGACAAAAAGCGGACATCTGGTATTTTCGTTATTGGAATCTTTTGACCAATGAATTCCTGTTTTTTCAGCAGGGGCTTTTGGATGATTATATTTTTGAATTCTGGTCTTTCAAGCTCTGTCTTTTTTATGATTCGAAGCCGCATAATATTTCATGCAAAGACCTGGACAGTTATAGAGAGAGCCATTTGAAGTATATGGAAAATCACAATGGCAGTTGTCCTCATACCGATTTGTTTTTCAAAGAGTTGATGGCAATTTCGCAGCGCGCAAAAAGCGAGGAGGAGGTCCGCAAAGAGGTGCATGGTCTTATTAAAAAATATAGGAATTTAAGATAAAGCTTATGAAGTTCGGACTTCATGTATCAATCGAAGGTGGCATTGAAAAGGCTCCGGCGCGAGCTTTTGATTTTGGAGCGGAGTGCTTCCAGATTTTCTCTCGTTCTCCCCACGGCGGAAAATTCAAAAAGATTGATAAGGGGGTGGCGGAAGAGTTCCGTGCAGAGTGTAAAAAATATAAGCTGGGCAATTGCTATCTCCATACACCTTATTATATAAATCTTGCTTCGGACAATAATCGCATATATTACGGTTCCATTTCTGCCATAAGGGATGAGCTGGAGATTGCAGATCTGTTGGGGGCTAGCGGTGTAGTAACCCATCTTGGAAGTGCGAAAGACCTGGGGAAAACAGAAGCCAAGAAGAAATTGGTCGAGGGGCTGTGTAAGATATTCGAAGTCCCCTCTTCTTCAAAAGATGCGAAGAAAAAATATCAGAGATTCCAGACGAAGCTGCTTCTGGAAATTACCGCAGGGTCGGGAGAAATCATGGGAGACACCTTTGAGGAGATTGCATCTTTTATTAAGGAAACAGAGAAAATTGTGGGCACGGATATTTTGGGAGTATGCTTTGATACGGCGCACGCTTTCGCTTCCGGGTATGACTTGAGCAGCACCGAGGTTGTTCACGAGACTTTTGAAAAGTTTGATGAAATCGTCGGAATTGATAGAATAAAATTAGTTCATCTCAATGATTCGGCAGCGATGCTTGATTCGCATGTAGACCGTCACGCCAATATCGGGAAAGGCAAAATCGGCATTGAGGGCATAACCGTCATTTTGAGGGAACTCGAAAAATATGACCTTGATTTTGTATTAGAGACTCCTCCAGGGAGAATCGGAGAAGATTTGCAAATATTAAAAGGCTATCATCATTAATCTGAAAGTATGAAAGAAAATTTTTTTGAAAGTGCCAAACTTAATGAAAGTTTAGAAGGAAAGCGTATGGAAGGAATGGAGGAGATAAGACCGTTATTGGATTTTATGAAAAATAGGATCGAGAATGTTTCAAGGGAAACCGGCATTTCTGTCGAGAATGTTGTGGAAATGTCGGGATTAGAACTTAATATTATAGAACAACTAAAAAATCCAGGAGAATTTATTGAGAGAAAAGAGATTCAAATTCCTGATGAGACTGGTAAAAGTGGCTATATGCTTGAAAATACAGGCTCTCTGATTGCTTATTTAATAGAATCTGATGATAATGCCAGAAAAACTTATATGAATTTCTTCAATGAGAATATGGATTCTGTCAGTCCCACAAAGCACCCCGATAGAATAATAGAATTTGCGCGAGATCATCATTTAGTTATAAAGGCCATTGTCGTATTTCTGTATTTTTCCAGTTTTCCCGTGGCAATGGCGGAAGATTTTTTTTCGCAGGATATGCAGATTAATTTTGATGGGCAGGTATTTTCTTTAGAAGATTTGGCAAAAAATTCTGATTTCAAAGAAGCTTTAAATTTGGATCAAGACATGCCGGTAGATGTTTTGCAGGCCTATGCCGTAGAGCCATTATCCAATGATGACGGTTTCGCATTAAACTTTGTTATATCGGAAAATAATAAAGGAGAGAGAGTGATAGGGCTGAACTATATAGGAACTTATGATGTTCAAGGCGATGTCAAAGAGGTTCAAGAGGATTATTCTAGAATAGGTAATATGATATTAGATATGACAGAAGGACACAATCCTTCTAATATTGTTACCGAAGCTGAAATAACAATGGAAGAATTCGATAGAAATAGAGACAGAATTATAAGTGAGATATCTTCTACAATGGGAGTCCCAGAAGAAAGAGTAAAAGAATATTTTGAAGATTTATTTTATACAGCTGATAATCCAGAAGAGAGGGTTTCTGTCGTTTCTCTAGAAGATTTTGATATTGATAAGGACTATCATTCCGTGGGAGAAATTCAGAGCAAATGCAATGAGTTGACAGAAAGATACGATTGGAATAATCCAGACGAAAAGAAAGTGGCTATAGCAGAATTTGAATCATGGGGAGAGAAAAATGGATACGATAATATTTGGAGTGCCCTTAGCAAAGAAAGGCTAGATAATCCGTTCTCATCTCTAGAGTCACATGAAGGGAGGGGTGTAAGAATTGAAGAAATATACGGCAAAGTTGTAGTAGGCGAATTGCAGGAAAAAGGTTACGATATGGATAAATTGAAAAATAATCATACGGAAGCTATTAATGCTATAATTGATATTGTTGCAGAGAGGCAAGGTGCGAACGGTGATTTCAATGAAAATGTACTGAGGGAAGATTTAGAAAAGTGGACGGATACTGACAATGGAAAAAAATTAAACAATTTGTTGTCTGGAAAAGAGGTAAAATATCTGCCATATTCTATAGAATCTTTTGAAAATAGTCCCGATGGTAATCTCCGAGAAGAATTAACCAGGAATGTATTAGATAAATATGGAATTGATATTGATAATTTAAAGGGTATCGCGAAAGATAGTCCAAAAGAGGCCATAATGATGGTAGCAAGTATGACAGAAAAAGAGTTCGGTGAGGAACAGGGATTTAGTAATTCGGATCGCAGTTCTATTTTTATGTGTATAAAGGGAGCGCTTGAAGAAATGGGGGTTGATAATTTTAATAAATTTATCGTGACCCAAACTGGTACTGAGGATGGTCGTATAGTGAGTCAATTGGTAGCTCCAACAAAAGAAGGTAAATTGATAACTTCCTCTATAGATTTTGGTTCTGTAGAAAATATTTCTGTGGGGCAGGAGGAAAGTGCCGTAGTTGAAGAAGCTCATAACTCAGTATTGACGCGGGTTAGGTCTGTTAATATTATGGAAAGAGTAAAAAATATATTGAGCAAAACAACAAAATGACAGAAAACTATTAAAATAAAAAGAAACATATTTTTGCTTGTATTACTTATTGTTTGGTACTTTCATTTTGGCTTTAATGCAGCAGGGTCGGGAGAAATCATGGGAGACACCTTTGAGGAGATTGCATCTTTTATTAAGGAAACAGAGAAAATTGTGGGCACGGATATTTTGGGAGTATGCTTTGATACGGCGCACGCTTTCGCTTCCGGGTATGACTTGAGCAGCACCGAGGTTGTTCACGAGACTTTTGAAAAGTTTGATGAAATCGTCGGAATTGATAGAATAAAATTAGTTCATCTCAATGATTCGGCAGCGATGCTTGATTCGCATGTAGACCGTCACGCCAATATCGGGAAAGGCAAAATCGGCATTGAGGGCATAACCGCCATTTTGAGGGAACTCGAAAAATATGACCTTGATTTTGTATTAGAGACTCCTCCCCTAGGCGTGAGGAAAGATTTGGGGATATTGAAGGGTGTGATAAAGAATATCTAGTATTTTGTGGGCATGGATATTTTGAAGAAAATGGGAGCGCCATTGGAAAATCTTGCCGTACTTTGCACAGAATCCGAAGGACAGAACCATATCTTTTAGATGTCAGCTGATAAAAACAAAAAGGGTGAGCTGTTCATTGCATTAAATTGATAAAAAAGGTAGTGGTAATAAGAAGAAGCGCAGAGGGAAGAAAGAATACGGGTTGAAGGTGGTGAGGGGAAAAATCGATAATTTAAAAAAGTAGAGCCATGTAGTTTTCTAGTTTTTTCAATTTCATGTTAAAATGCAAGTAGTTGTTTTATGAATTAAGATGTTTTTAGATGATAAAGAATGATTTATTAAAAAGGATAGATCTGGAAAAACTTTATGCAGAATTTAAAAAGTTATGTTTTTCAGACAGGCGGCGGAGTTTTTTGGTTGCGGCAATCGGGTTTATCGTCGTTGCAGTGATCCTCTCTATCTCTTTTGTCAATAAAGAATCTATGGAGGAAGGTGTCTCCGCAGTTAGCTATAGCGGAGAAAGTCCGTCCGTAGAAACAGATGTGGTCGAGGAAGAACAGTCGGATGATCAGAACATTTTTGAGAGATCTTATTTTCTTTTGAGCGAGGTTGTTCCTCTCGGGGAGATAATGGATAAAGTTTCTGTGCAAGATAAACAGAGAATATTTAATATTCCAGAAGATTTTGTTTCTATCCAGGAGGCGATAGATGCAGCAGTGTCGGGAGATGCGGTGTTTGTTTCTGCAGGTGAATATAAGGGAAATATTACTATGAAGGATGGTGTGAGCTTGATCGGGGCGGGTGCGGAAAATACTATTTTGGACGGAGAAAAGGTCGGTAATGTGGTGGCTTTCAAAAATATTGTCGATGTCGATACTCGCCTGGAAGGATTCACAATCAAGAACTCAGAAGAAAATCTGAGCGGTGTGATGATTGAAGACTCCTCCCCTATCATCAACCGGAATATCATACTGGATAATGATTATGATATCTATATAAAAGGAGAGTCTTCCCCGACAATCCAGCGCAACCGTCTGAGTTCGAGTAAAGCCGGAGTGCAGATTTTTAATCTAGAGAAGCCAAACAATTCCCTTCCCGTCATTATCGACAACTTTATATTCCAGAACAAGAAAGGCATAAATGCCTATAAGGCAAATGTAAAAATCGAACACAACACTATAAGCTACAACGATTCTTATGGTAGCTATGCAGGCGCGACTTTCGGTGTTTATCTGACAAGCGGTAGTGCAGAAATAAAAAATAATATAATAACTGATAATGGAACTTGTGAACTTTGCAGCGGAATCTATGCAGATGAGAAAAGCTCAGGTGTAGTCATCGATTATAATAATCTTTGGAACAATAAAAATAATTTCTTGTGTTTCGGAGAGTGCAAGATGTTGGGTAATAATTTTTCCGGGGATTCGGCGTTTATAAATGCCGCAGAATATGATTTCAGTTTAAGCGAAGACTCCCCTTTCCTCGAGTCGGGATCGGATGGTAAAAAATTGGGGTCAAGAATATGAAGGATAGCCTGGTAAAAATAAATGAAGAGGTAAAGAACTGTCAAAAGTGTCCGCTGTGCGAGACCAGAACGAATACCGTGCCCGGTTGTGGAAATAGTAGGGCGGAAATCGTTTTTATCGGCGAAGGTCCGGGTAAAAATGAGGACTTGCAGGGTAGACCATTTATCGGTGCTGCTGGAAAGGTTTTAGATGGACTTTTGGAAAGTATCAATCTCAAGCGAGAGGATGTTTTTATAACTAATGTGGTTAAGTGTCGTCCACCGCTTAATCGCGATCCCCTACCGGAAGAGGTTGCTGCTTGTCGAGATTTTCTCGCAAGACAGGTTGCAATCATAAAACCGCAAATAATCGTACTTTTGGGTCGGCACGCAATGGATAGGTTTTTGCCCGGACTCAAAATCTCTGAGGATCACGGAAAACCTAAGCTTAGAGACGGACAAACATACTTCCCCATCTATCATCCGGCAGCAACTATCTATCAGCGCCGTCTGCTACAAACCTTAGAAGTGGATTTTAAGAAGATACCGAAAATAATCAAGCTTGCCAAAAATGAAAACAAACGGTCCTGACACCTAAAATCCTCCTTGTGGGGGATTTTTATATTGACCACGCGGCTTTTTTGTGTTAGTTTTATTAGTGTTTATAGCGTCTTTGGCCTGGTGACCGAGTAGTTAGGTAGCGGTCTGCAAAACCGTCTAGATCGGTGCAAATCCGATCCAGGCCTCATTATTATTAGATTATTAGCAATCTATAGCCTGCATTGATAATATTCGTTTGTTATTGTCTAGGTTATAGGTTGTTGGACATAGATTGTTTTGCCGGGGTGGCGGAATTGGTAGACGCGACGGACTTAAAATCCGTTGGATTTATACTCCTTGAGGGTTCGATTCCCTCTCCCGGTACATGAAATTATAAATTAGCGGCAATAAGATGAATAAGAAAATCGTTGTTCTGGCAGTTTCTATTCTCGCGTTGTTGTCTTTTTTTGTTTTATGGAAAGTGAGCGATCTTGGTCAAACTATAGGGAATGACGATGCTTTAGGGGGTATTGATACAAAAAATTATTATGGACTGGGAGATTTAGTTGGTGATGGGGAAAATGTCTCTATGGATACGATTTCTCCTGATGGTCGGTATGCTTTTGGGACAGTGGATTTGGACAGTCCGACGGAATATGAATTTTATAGCGAAGATGAAGATAAAGTGTTGTTATATTCTAATGAAAAATTAGTATTTGCAACTCTTGGCACTGGAGAAAAATTAGATTTTGAATTATACGATATGGCCTCGGATCAGATGATAGGCTATGTGGAGGGAATCCCGGAATATTCTCAGTATTATTTTCTTGCGAGTTGGCTAGGGTGGTCTGACGATAGTCGTTATTTTTGGGGAGTAATCAACTTGTTTTCTGCTGCAGATCCGCCCGTAGTCAGTCTTGCTTCAATTTTTAAATTCGACACGGAAAATCTTTCTTATGAAAGATATGCCTTTCCTGCGGGTACGGTTGCATATGAATTTAACATGGAAAAAGAGCGAGCTTTGTTAGAGATTATAAACAATGATAAATTATATCTCTCTGTGTATGATATTCATTCTGACCTTGAACATGTCGTTATTTCTTATGACATTGATTTTGAATATTACGAATACACATACCCTGATTTTTTTGAGGTAGATATAACCAGACTAGATTCAAAGTGGATGGATGACAATCACATAAGCTATATGGATATCGTTACCGGTGAAATAGTAGAAAAAGAAATAAAGGATTAACCTTTAATATGGCAAACAAAGGCAAAAAATTATTTTTATTCCTCGCCTCGTTGGTGTTAGGTTTTTTTCTTTTCGTCTCCGCATTCCAGCAGGTGGGTGTATCTGAAATAATGGAGACTCTTTCAACTTTCTCTAGGGAGGCGCTTGTTGTTGTCTGTTTCCTGAATTTTTTTGCGGTTTTTATAATAGGTTCTTTGAGATGGCAGATGATTTTACGGTCGCAGGGGTGTCGCATAAAGTTTTTTAAGGTATTGAGAGCGAAAATGGCTGGATTTACGGTCAGCTATATCACTCCTTCGGTATTGGTGGGAGGTGAGCCAGTTCGTGCTTATATGATCAAGGAGGAATCGAATTGCAGCTGGGAGAGGTCACTGGCCTCCGTAGTCGTAGACCAGGCGATTTTTTTGGCCGCTCTTTTTCTTTCCGTCTTAATAGGCTTTGCTTATCTGTTGGAACATTTTTCTCTGCCACAAGAGGTGTTGTATAGTTTTATGGCGGTTTTTTTCTTCTCATGTTCTATCTTTTACCTATTTTATAAGAAAATCATAACAAAGGGAGAGGATGAGCAGGCTTTTTTTACTTTTCTCATACATCGGATAAATCTAGATCGAATTAAATTTGTAAAGAGCAAAATGAAAAGCATTCAAGAAACAGAGTTGGATGTGGAGCGGTTTTTCAAAGGTGATAAAAAATATTTTTTATTGGTCGTTTCCCTGGGGCTTTTGGAGGCTTTTTGCTATCTGTTAGTCGTATCGCTAATCTGTTTCTATTTGGGGGTAAATCTTGGCATATTCCGCTCCGCTGGAATTTTTTCTTTGGTGACTTTAGCGAACCTTGTCCCGATTCCAGGATCTTTGGGGAGCTTTGAGGTTGCACTTACTTTTGCCTTTTATCTGCTGGGAATCGGAAAAGATGCTGGTTTGGCCTTCAGTCTCATTTTTAGATTCATAAACATAATGCTCTGCCTAGTTGGATTTTTTGCCATTTTACACTTTACGATAATAACCATGAAACACAGAGTGTCTTTTGAAACGCCCCCGATTTTCGCCAAGCTTCACCGGTTTTTTATAAATTTCGTTCCTAAAGACTGGAGGTAATACCGAATTAATTAAATCTGTTCTATAATCTAGCTGTACAACATTTGGAATTTCTCCCTCTCTTCTCGGGAGAGGGTTGGGGTGAGGGGGTAAAAGTGAAATCATTATGTCACAGAGTAGGTTAATTCGGTATAACCTCCTCTCTCTATAAAAAAAACAGGATACGCGAGTAGCGATCCTGTTTTTCGTATAGCAATATATGTTATGATACGACAACCATTTCTAATTTTTTGATTCCGAACTGTTTGGCTTCTTCTCTGGTTTCAAACCAGATGTCGGCTCTGTCGGAATATCGGGCATTCATTCGATCTTCTACTACAAACACCTTATCTCCATAAACGCTCGGGAATTTTACTTTGGTTCCGAAAGCCAGAAGGTTGGTGGCGATAATTCCGTCTCTTACATAGGTACCACTGGCGGTTATGAAGGGACTTGAGTCGCACTGATCGACAGTCGATGAGTAGGCCGTTACAGTTACCCATCTGCTGAAAAGTGCTTCTGAGGATTCCTTCTTATTGGACAGAACCAGCTCCGAGTGTGTCTGACTTTCGATAGCATTCTTTTTCTCTTGGGCTTTGACAATCTCCTCTTTAATTTCTACTACCCCTACATTTTTTTCGATATAGCCTTTTGCAAGGGTAAAATTTTGTTTTTCTGTGCTTGCTGAAGCCGAGTACTGTGGGAAACAGAGGTTAAAAACAAGGCTTAGCATGGTCAGAAAAACGAACAATAAGGGAGGCTCTTCCAACTTGGAGATAGATATACTTTTAATCATGGATAATTTTAGCCATTTAAAAAATCCCCTCTTTGGGAACTTGTGTGAATAGTTTAGCACATTATTCCCGATGCGTCAAGTATTGCATGGTAAAAAACTTGACAATATTTAGGTTCTTTTTAGAAAGACGAAGACTCGCCTGCTTCTGGTCCTTCCACAACAAAAAGCCGCCTTTTAAGCGGTTTTTTGTTATAATCGGTTGTGATAACTAATTCATCCGAGGCAATAGCTAATTTTTTGAAATTGGTTTCTGAGCGCTTCCGCTGTTTGTCTGATTTCGGTTGTGTCTTTGTTTTCTATGGCTACGGCCGTAATCAAGTCGGCAATTTTTTGCATTTCCTCCTCTTTCATTCCATAACGGGTCATCTCTTGCACCCCGATTCGGAGTCCTTTGGGCTTGGAAGGGTTATCTGTATCGCCTGGAATAATGTTTTTATTGAGGATTATGCTGGCTTCTTCAAGTTTTTTGGCAATCGGGTCACCTCCTCCCTGTTTCTCGACATTAACTACGACTTGGTGGCTTTCGGTAAACCCGCGGTCTTTATAGAGTACATCAAACCCGGCTTTGTCCAGCGCAGTCGCTAGGGCCTTGGCGTTTTTGATGATTTGAGAAGTATATTCATCTCCGAATTCTTGCATCTCTCGTAGTGCCAAATAAAGCGGTGGGATGCGGTGCAAGTGGTGGTTGGAGAGCACCCCTGGGAAGACTTTGCTCTGGATCCTCTTTTGCAACTTTTCATTGATGTTTTTCCCGATAATAATCCCTCCCTGTGGTCCGGGGAAGGTCTTGTGGGTGGAGGCGGTAATGAGATCTGCGCCTTCCTCGAATGGATTTTGGAATTTACCGGCAGTGATAAGACCGAACACATGGGCAGCGTCGTATATGATTTTTGTTCCAGTTTGGTCGCATATCTTGCGGATTTCCCTGATCGGTTGCGGAAAAGTAATTACTGATCCTCCCATAACTATGAATTTCGGTTTCAGTTCTAGAATTTTTTCTTCAATTTTTAGAAGATCGAGTTTGAGATTTACTTCGTCGAAAGGTAATGCATAGGATTTGAGTCCTAGCACTCCGACTGCTCCGGCCTGCTCATGGGAGACATGGGAGCCTCCTTGAATGCCGAGATTCATAATTGTGTCGCCGCGGTCGGCTAGAGCGGAAAAGACGGCGAAATTAGCCAGTGTTCCGGAAATGGGCCGGATATCCACGAAGTCGGCATCAAAGTGCTCCATAAAAGCTTTCTGTGCCAAGTCTTCGATTTGATCTACGAACTTAAGCCCTTGATAGTATCTATTGAAAGGAAGTCCTTCCGCGTAGCGGTGCATTAAATCTGATACATAATACTTTTCACAATAGGGAGACATCGTGTTTTCTGAGGCAATGAGATTGATACACTTTTTCCTCCAAGTGTTGTGCTCTTCTAAAAGTTCGATGATTTTTTCCATTTGTTTGGTTATGAATTATTATATCTGATCTTTTTTGTTACTCTGAGGCTCGTATTCAGTTGAAGGGGCTGGGAGGTATAGGCAGCTTTGTTGGCCCTATTCTTATACAATATTACGGGAGCTCCATGTGATTTTCGTTTTTACTGGATCCGCTCAAAGCTACAGGTTTTGAAAAAGTTTTTCGAGCGTTATTCTCCTGTCCAGTCAGCCCATTTCTTGAAATTGAATTCTTGCGCTTGAAGGGCTTTTTCGCGATCAAATTTTTTGAAAGTTCCGCCTTTAGCCAGTTCCTTCTGAGTGGGGATGAAAATTTCTGATTGCGGACTTTTAAAAAGACAGGGAGGATAAACAGGGTGCTGCTCTCCTTCGCGCACTCCGGTAACGCCGCTTTCAGGACAGGCGCGCTTCATGAATCCTCGGCAGCCGATCATTCCTTCGATAATGGGAAGGTCGGTCTCGAGGTAAAAATAGAGCTGGCTGGCAATGGATCTCATTTCCGGTGCGACACGCACGCAGAGTCGGAGCGAGAGGAAATTGAGAAGGGAACGCAAGTTCATCGTAAAATGGTAGATACCGACCGCTTGGCAGAAGGGCAGAATATAGCGAGCGGATTCCCGTGGCAGACCTTTTTCTAAAAGCTCCTCATATGCCTCCAAGTTGTTGTTTATGTTCTTAAGAAAAATTTCGCGTTGTTTCTTCTTATTCTCGCTCATCTTGTCGGTTTTGATAAGATGCCAAGGGGTGATGATCTCATAGACATCTTTTTCCTTGAAATCTAATTCCAATGCGCTTTTGTTAGGATGGACATATCGCGTAGAAAAACCAGAGTGGGACGACATCCTGTGCTCTAGAAGTTCCGGTGCGATGCTTTTGGCGATTTTGATGTCGAATTTGATTATGATGTGTTCAAAAGCTGATGTGTAATCATTTTTGAGTATCATCCGGAAGATATCTTTTCCTTCTACATAAGGCGGGACTCCGCTCATTCTGGCCGAATAAGCGATTTCTTTCCAAGCATCTTTCCCTCCTATGACTTGAAAATTCCAAATTTGCGGTTTAACCTCCTTGATCTCGATAGACATTTTATTGTTTAGGGTTAGCTGTTTACTGGGTATATTCTATCATTTTTGAAGTTTTGAGGCAAAAAACATGTATTCGGAGTATTAGAATTTATCCCGCGTGGTTATTCTCATGGAGTAGCAGATTTCAACCTGCGCTTACTATCCCAAGCGGATAGAACCGCCTTGGACAACCATGCAGGCTAAAGCCTGCTACTCCGTTTTTTATTATTACCTCTTGCCAAGCGGCTTATATATGCTAGAATATTTAAGTGAATAAGCGGGTGTAGTTCAGTTGGCTAGAACGCCTCCTTGCCAAGGAGAAGGTCGCCGGTTCGAACCCGGTCACCCGCTCAGAATAAAAAACCACTTTTTAAAAGGTGGTTTTTGGGTTATTAATATGTTATATCTCAATTAATGGTTTGTCTGCTAATACTTTTATAATTTTATGGATGAAAAAGAGTATTATAAAAAAAGAATGTTTTGTATTGTTGATGATAACTTATATCTTGCCACAGAAAAAGATAGGAGAATCCATAGGGAACGGATGATACAGAAAGCCTGTTTGGTGATTTCAAAAATGATGTTAGAGGGGGTGTTTATGAAGATAGATTATATTTTTATAAAAATGAAGATTGGAGAGTGGATATTGCAGTCAAAAAGATATTTTTTCGGTGTATATGGCAAATTGTAGATATGCTAGATTTAGATAAGAATGTTAGTATTCTCGGAGGATATATCCCTGAAAAAGTTGGCGAAGTATAGTATTCTAAAAAAATATATGGAAAACTGAAGGATTTTTTGGAAAGAGGATAGATCTAATGATCATAAATAAAATCGCAGATATCTCTGCGATTTTATGTTTGTGCCAGGAGGCGGACTTGAACCGCCGACACAAGGATTTTCAGTCCTTTGCTCTACCAACTGAGCTACCCCGGCAAGAATAATTGTAATATTCTGTCATTCTGAGCGTAGTGAACGCGAAGTGAAGAATCTCGGGAGAATACAAGTGGCGCATAGTAACGGGATCCTTCGGCGGTAGCCTCAGGATAACACGATGTAAAACCGTATCAACTGTGATTGTGGGCGCTGAGGGATTTACCCATTCGCTCTGCTACTGGGCATAAACTTCTCATCCTGCCCTTTTTAATCTATGCCGTGTTAAACATTTTTCTCTTATCTTTATCCATCTTCACTGTGGGCGCTGAGGGATTTACCCATTCGCTCTGCTACTGGGCATAAACTTCTCATCCTACCCTTTCTAATCTATGCCGTGTTAAACACTCTTCTCTTGTTTTTATCTATCTTCACTGTGGGCGCTGAGGGATTCGAACCCCCGACCCTCTCGGTGTAAACGAGATGCTCTAGCCAACTGAGCTAAGCGCCCCAAGCTCATAACCTTTCGGTTACAAGTCGGGTTTTTGCGGCTTCCAATTTCTGTGTCGAAGGAGGGACTTGAACCCTCACGCTCTTGCGAGCACAGGCCCTCAACCTGTTGCGTATACCAATTCCGCCACTCCGACAAGCTAGCGATTTTGCAATCACCAACTAATTCTATCTTTAAAGATCGATTTTGTAAATAATTCGGTTAGATTATTTCTCCGCTTTGACTTCTTCAGATGCGACTTCTTCTTTCTTTTCTTCTGTCGCCGCTTCTTTTTCTTCGGTCTCGGCAACTACTTCCTCTTGGGCAATTTCTTCCGCAGCAATCTTTTCTTCCTCGGTCACGGCTTCAACCTCTTCCGCCATCTCTTCTTCAAGCTTTTTGTTAACACCTTTGCTTGTCATCGGTTCGTTGTCTTTTTCAGTCGCCAGCTCCCCTTTTGGCTTAGTGGCTTTTCCGAATCGGTCTCTCATATAATTGAGTTTTGCTCTTCGTGCTTTTGTGATTTTTATGATTTCAATCTTCTCGACTGTCGGTGTGTTTACAGGAAAAATCCTCTCAACTCCGATTCCCCCGGATATTTTTCGAACTGTTATGGTTGCGTTAAGGCCAGTTCCCCCTTTTACTCCGATTACCAACCCTTCAAAAATCTGGATTCTCTCCTTGATTTCTTGTTTCTTTCCGGTTCCCTTGATTTCGGTAATTTTTTGGTGAACTTTAACAACATGACCTGGTCTGATCTGTGGCAGATCCTTCCTGGTATTGGTGTGGTTAAAATCGATTAAAGTCAGCGTCATTTTATTGATTTATCTTGGTTAAATTATCTTTATTCAAACAAATAAAAGAAATTGCCTAATCTCCTTTTAGACTACTTCATAGTAATGTAAAAAATCCGATTAGTCAAGGCTGTACAACTTTTTTATAAAATCTTTGAGGTCGCTTGGGAGGTCGGATTTGAAAGTCCGTTCTTTTCCATCTGGAAGGGTGATTTTTAGCTCGGTTGCGTGTAAAAACTGCCTTTGTAGTTCGGGGGCGGTTTTTAGGAGCCTGGAATCGGCATATTTTTGATCTCCGACCACCGGATGCCCGATGGCTTTCATATGAACGCGAATTTGGTGCATTCTTCCAGTTTTTAGCTCGACGGAGAGGAGCGAATAGTTTTTATAGCCCTTTAGTGTTTTATAGAGAGTACGCGCCTCGCGTGATTTGATATCGGACTTTTCCGGATTTTTGACGATAGTTTGTTTGCAAGGCATTTTGGGGTTTCTTCCGATGGCAAAGTCTATCTCTCCTTCTTCCGGTTCAACTTTGCCATAGACCAGCGTGGTATAAATCTTCCGCACTTCTCGTTTCTTGAATTTGTTTTTTAGAAATTCAAAAGCTTCTTGTGTTTTGGCGGCAATCATAATTCCAGAGGTGTCCTTATCGAGGCGATGCACAATTCCGCTTTTCTGCTCGCTCTCCCCTATTTTTTTGATGGATGGGAAATGAGATTCCAAAAAATCTGTAACCGCAGGCGCATCACTAGTTTCGGCTTTTTGTGCTACCACGCCGATGGGCTTATCAATCACAATGACAGTCTCGTCTTCGTATAATATTTCTATATTGGGAATTTTTATTTCCTTTCTGTTATTTTCTTTTTCTTCGGGCAGGATAGCTACTTCGTCGTTCTCTTTCAATATATAATTTGCTTCCTTCTGCTCGCCGTTTATCGTTATATGTCCGCTCTTGATCAGCTTTTGCCAAGCGGAGCGTGATTTAGCTCCATCAAAATCAGCTAGGAATTTATCTAGGCGTTGGTTAGATTGGGCGGCGGTGATTTTAATGGATGTATCGTTCATGGCGGCAAGTATTAAATATCAACTATACAATATATTAAAATAAGCATTTGGACAAATTAAAATCAAAAAATGATAAATAAATAATGACAAGAATTGCCCTCTCGGGATATTTATTCCCCCCGCTGTAAAAGTGATAGTTTGTGAGCCTGATAGCATTTTCAAATTTTTCAAGTGCGTACAGCTTTTTGAATGGCGAAGAAGACTAAAAACCCGCCTCACTCGGCGGATTTTTATTGGGGTGGGTCCGGGGAGATTCGAACTTCCGACCTCCACAATGTCAATGTGGCGCTCTAACCAACTGAGCTACGAACCCGTAAATCACTATTCCAGTTTAACTTTTTTGTTGTGTTTGTCAATGATTAAGAAATGAGGTCTGACCTTTCAGATATTTCAAGGTCAGACCTCGTTGTCGTTAAACAAAACGAGACAAACAAAAAACAGAAATCTCTTTCTGCCTTTTTTTATGTAAAACATTATAAAGTCTTTATTCTTTCGGATAGATATATCCTCTGATGACCGCGCTGTCTCTTGGAATGACTCTGACACTCTTTCTTGCCCAACCGACATAGTTCATTTCTGAAACCGTGACGGTGGTGGCGGTTACAGATTCGACATAAGCGACATGGCCGTATAATCTGTGCTCAGTGGTAACGACGATCGCTCCTGGAACCGGTGTTCTGCCAGTGGAATATCCGTAAGCGGCGGCGTTGACTAACCAAGCCTTAGCGTTGCCTCCCCAAGGAACGAAAGTTCTAGTTGAGACATACCAGGTACATTGTCCATATGGGAAAGTGTGTCCCTTTAGAGGATTAGAGCTGCTGTAAGCATATTTTGTTGAAGAAACGACAGTGCTTCCACTGGTTCCTGACGGTTGTACTGGTACCACCTCAACCGGTTTTTCTTTCTCCCCGTTCGGAACAATCAAGGTTTTTCCGGCAGTTAATGTCCCATCAGCTGGGAGCTCATTAAAGAAGATTATTTCCTGGGCATCGGCATTATATTTTTTGGCGATGCTTTCAATCGTGTCACTTTCGATGGTGATGTGCTTGACGCCGGTTACGGGAAGGATTTCTAGGATCTGTCCCGGTTTGATGTAGCTGGTAACTTTCAAGTCATTTGCCCAAAGGAGAGTATATGTAGAAACTCCGAAGGAGGTTGCAATTGAACTTGCTGTATCTCCGTTTTCGACGGTATATTTGATAATCCCGTATCTTTGTTCCTCGGAACTTTCGTCATAGAAGCTGGAAGGAGAAACCAAGAAACTCTCTTGTACGAGCATCGGCGAGAAATTCACCTTTTGTGCGTTTCCGGTTGAAATCGTCTTGACGGTTCCCTCTTCTTCGTCTTGTTGGGCGCTGCTTTTGGTTTTTCCCCAGAAAGCAGTGTCGGCGCTGGCAACTTTGATCAGATTGGTAATCTTTTCCTCGTTAGTCGAGGTATTTGCAAGGGCAGCAACTCCTCTAACGATGATGTTGCCGTCATTGTCATATCCTCCGCCTTTTCCGTCCAGATAACTGAAGAGGATACTTCCCTTCTGAAAATTATAGTCTGAAACCATCGCATTAGAGATTGAGACTAGGGACAATAAAAAAACCACTGACAAAGCAGTAATATTCGATCTTGCAAAATCAAAAATAAAACAAAACAACTTCACTTTAGAATTGCGAGTTTCCTGCTTTTCTAGCGAAATATCAGAGTCTTGAGATTGTATAATTTCAGTACTAATCGTTTTATTTCTTTCAAGCTTTTCGCTTAATGGTCACCTTTTCTGTCATTTTCTATGATTTGAGGCTTATGGCACTGACCAATCGGCAAAGAGCTAAAAGTTAATAATTAATCGTTACACTAAAAATCTAGCACGGGGGCAAAATGGTGTCAATGATATTTATAATATACATATAATTATTATTTTTGTCAAATATCGTATATCCGATAAGATCTTCGTGGTTAATTTCTGTTCCGCTAATCTTCTTTCTGTTATAATGAAGTGTAAAAAATAACCATTCAAATAAGATGTTGAGAGATTTGAACGAGAAACAAAAAGAAGCCGTGCAGAAGACAGAGGGGCCGGTTTTGATTATTGCCGGTCCGGGCTCGGGGAAGACCAAGACTCTGACACACCGAATCGTATATCTTATAAGAGAGAAAGGTGTGCGACCGGAGAATATTTTGGCGGTCACTTTTACCAATAAGGCAGCGAGCGAGATGAGGTTGCGAGTGGGCGATCTGCTTGGCAAGGTGGACGGTCGCGAGGGGGGCGCAGTTGATAATAACGATCCATTCAGCACATATTTTAAAAAGACGACTAATACCGCTCTGCCGCTCATCGGGACTTTTCACAGTCTTTGTGTGAGGATTCTTCGTGAGGATGCAGAGAGTCTGGGAATCAAGCGGGATTTTGTCATATACGATAGTGACGATCAGCTGGGTATTGTGAAGGGCGTGATGAAAGAAATGAATCTCAGTACAGAACAATTCAATCCCCGTTCGGTGCATGGCGCAATTTCCGATGCCAAGAACCGACTTAGGACTCCGGAAAATGTGATGAATGCTGCGGACAGTTTCTTTCTGGAAAATGTCGCCAAGATTTATGAGGTCTATCAGAAACGGCTTATGGAATGTGGGGCTTTGGATTTCGACGATCTTATCATGCAGACGACAAAACTTTTTACGGATCATCCGGTGGCACTTGCGAAATATCAGGACAGATTTCATTTTGTGATGGTAGATGAATATCAGGATACGAATCACGCACAATATAAACTGGTTGATCTTTTGAGTTGCAAACATCGCAATTTGTGTGTGGTGGGAGATGATTGGCAGAGCATCTATAAGTGGCGCGGTGCGGATATCGCGAATATTTTGGATTTTGAAAAAAATTACCCAGAAGCCAAGACCGTGCTTTTGGAACAGAATTACCGTTCGACACAGAATATTTTGGATGCGGCATATAGCGTGATTTCCAAGAACAAAAATCGCAAGGAAAAAAACTTGTGGACGGAGAAGAAAGGCGGTAAGGCAATCGTGGTTTATGAGGCTGCCGATGAGAAGGGCGAGGCGGAGTTCATTATCTCTGAGACGGCCAAGTTGAATCGCGGTGCGGATGGAGAGAAAGTCAGTCTGAATGATGTAGCTATCCTTTATCGCACTAATGCTCAGTCGCGTTCTATTGAGGAATCATTTTTGGAATTTCAGGTGCCATATAAGATTGTGGGCGGTATCAAATTTTATGCCAGGCGTGAGGTGAAGGATGTCCTAGCATATCTGCGCTTCGTACAGAATCCGAGTGATATTGCCAGTTTGGAACGAATCATCAATGTTCCTGCTCGTAAGATCGGCAAGGCGACACTCGATAAGGTCGAAAAGGAAATGCGTTCTTCGGGTAAGGATTTTGTCGAGGCGATTTTGGGTTATGAAGGCAAGGAGCTGGCAAAAAACAAGATTGTTGCTCTTCAAAGTTTTGCTAAAACTATTTCGGATATGCGGGAAAAACTGGCAGAGATGGAAACGGACAAATTTTTGGAATTTGTTTTGGAGAAGATTAACTATGAAGGCCATATAAAAGATGGGACTGATGAGGGCGAAAGCAGATGGGAAAATGTG
Source organism: Minisyncoccota bacterium (assembly GCA_028691985.1). Taxonomy (GTDB): domain Bacteria; phylum Patescibacteriota; class Minisyncoccia; order JAHIHE01; family JAGLIN01; genus JAQUYG01. The sequence continues at coordinate 1,837 of JAQUYG010000010.1, read as the reverse complement.
CGGGAAATTTTCAGTGCGCTGGAGAAGTATAAAGAGATGGGAGCTAGGGAAGGTATCCGGGCGTTTTTGGAAGATGTGGCGCTGGTGAGTGATGTTGATGATTGGGACGATAAGAGCGAGGCGGTGACGCTGATGACTTTGCACGCTGCCAAGGGGCTGGAATTCGATTCGGTGTTTATGGTTGGTATGGAAGAAGGACTACTCCCCCATGGACGAAGCTTGCAGGATGAGAGCGAGATGGAGGAAGAACGGCGTTTGTGTTATGTGGGGATGACTCGTGCCAAGCGGAATCTATACCTCACCTGCGCTCGGACGCGTAAGATTTTTGGATCCATCCAGTCAAACATGGAGTCCCGTTTCATCTCGGATGTCCCGCAAAAACTTGTAGAAAAGCAGAATCAGGGTTATCGTTATCTGGATGATTTTTATGAAGAGAAGTCGGTGAGGTATTAGGTTCTTTACTCCTTGTCTTAAAAAAATATTTATTGTTCCAGGATTTTATAAAATGAAATGTAATGAAGATTCCGGGTCGGGGCCCGGAATGACAAATTAAAATTTTAAAAATATGTTCAATATTGAAGACATTAAAAAAACTTTGCGCGAGGAGGATCTGAAAGTTCTTAAGAGCTTGGGACAGAATTTTTTGATTGATGAAAAAGTTTTGGAAGATATCGTTGCAGCAGCAGACTTGGGGCCGGAGGATGTCGTGGTTGAAGTCGGACCGGGAATGGGAACCCTTTCGTTTGCTTTAGCGGAGAAATGTAAGAAGGTCGTGGCAATTGAAAAAGACCGGAAGATGGGCAAGGTTTTGAGAAAAGAGATTTTGGAAAAACTCGGTGAAAAAGCGAATATCGAAATCTTGAGCGATGATATTTTAAAAATCAATCTATCGGAATTTTTGGCGATGCGGGGAATAAAAAAATATAAATTGGTTTCCAATATCCCCTATTACATCACTTCTCCGATCATAAAGCTTTTTTTGGAAGCGGAAATCCAGCCGGAGATGATTGTGCTCTTGATGCAGAAAGAAGTGGCAGAAAGAATCTGCGCCAAGAAAGGAGACCTGAGTGTCCTGGCTTTGAGCGTACTTCTCTATGGCGAGCCGGAGATGGCGCGGACAGTTTCGCATGAGGCTTTTTATCCCGCGCCTAAAGTTGATTCTACTGTTTTGAAAATCAGCAATATTTCAAAAAAATATTCCGTCTCGGATTATCAGAAAATTTTTCGGATCATCAAAATCGGTTTTTCTTCCAAGCGTAAGAAATTGGTTAATAATCTTTCCGCGGGGTTGAAGATGGAGAAAATCGAGGTGGAAAAAATTTTGTCGGATTGCAATATTGGCGCATCCGCTCGCGCGCAAGATTTAGAGGTCGTAGATTGGGTGAAATTGAAAGATTTGGATTCGATATAGATTTTGTTTCGTGTATTGACAGATTTATAAAAGTGTGATATTATCATGCAAAGATAAAAAAGGCACTTGAATAAAGTGCCGGGAGGTAAACAAAAGATCTACATTTTGAAGAGCAGAGAAAGGACAATATAATTACAAGATCACCATTATTAAACACCTTTTCCTTTCTGCTCTTCTCCTTTTTTCAAATCAATCTTTCAATATAAAAAAGCGGGATTCCTCCCGCTTTTTGTGTGGATAAATGCTGAACGCAAAGCCTCCGTATATAAAAAGTGACTATCATTAAGACCCATATCTTGTGGATAACTTATTGACGGAATCTAGAAGAGGAATAAACTGTTTATGTCATGATGAAGGGGCCATGAAGTGCGGTCCCATGGGGGGTATACAAAATATATAAAGACGAGAGGGTGCTTTGAGCAGGAG
>JAQUYG010000035.1 GCA_028691985.1 Minisyncoccota bacterium | reverse complement strand
ATTCTTGTACCGCCTAGGGGAATCGAACCCCTATTTTCAGGATGAGAACCTGATGTCCTAACCGGTAGACGAAGGCGGCAAAAAACAAAGTTATTCTAGCACAAAACCAAGAAATGGCAAGGGACAATATAATTTATTTCACCAACAGCTCCCCTGCCCTTTCCGGCTCTAACATCATATCCTTCACAACTTCCTCCATCCGCATCGCCCGTGAACCTTTTATCAAAATTACATCCCCCTCATTAACCGTCTCTTTTAATTCCCTGATGAGCTCCCCCTTATTTTTGAAATGGAAGATCTGATTTTCTTTCATCTTTTTACATTTGGCAAAATCACAGAAATATTTTGCGTCCTCTCCATAACAGAAAAGTAAATCCACCGAATCTGCAATTTTCTCTGCCACTTTCCGATGTCCTTCTTTTGCGTAATCCCCAAGCTCCAACATATCCCCCAAAACGGCAATCTTTCGCACCGCCTCCAATTTCCCGACTGTCTCCAACGCCGAAAGCGCAGAGGAAGGATTGGAATTAAAACTGTCATCAATGATAAGTGAACGCTTTACCCCTTTAATAAGATTCATTCTTCCCGGAAGCACACGATAATCGGCGAGTGCCTCGGAAATTTCCACCATATTCATACCAAAATGAAGACCGACCGCCGTGCCCGCCAATGCCGCATAGATTTGTCCTCTGCCTAAAGCATAAGAGAAACGAAAAGGAATCGTGGTGCCCTTATATGTTATTTTAAAACTCATACCGATCTTACCGCTTTCAATCCTCCACTTCTTATCGCTTAGAAAGATTTCCTCGCCTTTCACTTTTGCACTTTCACCAAAGCCGAAAGTAATTTTCTTGGATTTTATATTATCAGAAAGGTTTTTAATATAATCGTCGTCGATGTTCAATATGGCGACATCAGTTTTATCCAACGACTTAAAAAGTAGCGCCTTCTCCCTCGCCACACCTTTCCCGCTTTTAAAGAATTCCGTATGTGCAGGAAATTCGCCCAAACTGGTAAAAACAGCGATATTCGGCTGAATAACTTCCAGCATCTTTTTCATATCATCCGGTCTATCCACTCCCATTTCCAAAATAAGGATATCCGGATAAAAATTGCTCTTGCCCCAAATCAAAATCAAAGCCTGTTTGAATACATTAAACCAAGAGGAGACAGAACGCTTTCCGCTTTCCGCGCCGATGATTGCTAAAGGAATGCTGATGTCCGTACGATATCTGCTATTATTCATTCTAATTTCATATTTCGTACCCAAAACTTGCGATATTATTTTACAAGTACTGCTCTTGCCGGCGCTTCCTGTCACACCAATAATCACCGGCTTATATTTACCGACAATCTTCTTTGCCAAAATATTTAAAATTTTTACAACCAGACTTCTCATTTCCTTTTCATTATTATTTTATTCTTCTTCCGTAGGAGCGATATGATAGTATTTTACAAGTTCCTCAGACATTGAGCTAAATACACCTGCGGTCGTATTTGCCGCAAAAACTCCGTTTTTAGGAGAATCGAGTTTGACCAAAATCGAAAACCTAGGATTCGGCATCGGACCAAAGCCGACAAAAGTATGAATCGTGTTATCGTTGTCATATCCGCCTTCATCGTCGGGAATCTGCGCCGTACCGGTCTTACCAGCAAATTTATACCCCTTCACCCCTGCTGCCGTCGCGTGTCCGTTTTTCACAACACTTACCATCATTGCCGCCACCAGATTGGCAGTACGCGATGAAACCACCTCCTTTGCCACAACCGACTCAGTTTCCCTGATATACCCATCCGCATTCATATAACCATCAATGAGATAAGGCTTCATCATTTTTCCATCGTTTGCAAAAGAAGAAATCGCCGTAAGCATTTCCAAGGGGGTCAGTGAAATTCCCTGCCCGAACGAAGCTGTGGCATAATTGATATCGCTATTCACTTTCAAATTAGAAAGATTACCCGCCGTTTCTCCATTGAGTTCGATACCGGTCTTGCTATCAATCCCAAAATCCTGGAGATAGGCGTAAAAATCTTTCTTACCAACCTGCTGCTCCACAAAGATTGTCCCTGTATTCAAAGATTTTTCCAACACCTGAACCATCGTCTGCTGTCCATTTGATGCCCCGTCAGAATTCTGTATATTCCACCCGTCGATCTGTACTAAACCGGTATCAAAATAGGTCGTACTCGGGCTAACTTTTCCCGTATCTATTCCGATTGCCATCGTGATAGGCTTCTGCACCGAGCCCGGTTCGTAAAGGTCACTGATACTAGAATTCAGAAAAACCCCCATATCCTCAACCTCATAATACTTATTAAGATCATAATTAGGATATTCCGCCATCGCCAAAATCTCTCCCGTTTTCGGATCCATAACGATTACATTTCCACCGTCCGCCTCATAATTCTCCACCGCCTCCTTTAATTTCTGCTCCGCCAGGTACTGTACAGTATAGTCAATCGTCAAGATTATATTTTCCCCATCCTCAGCACTCTTGAGCGTCTTTGTTCCGAACGATATCCAGTTCCCGAAAGTATCCTTCTCAAGCTCCAGTGTACCCGCCTCGCCCTCCAGTTCTTCGTTGCAATACCTTTCAATACCATATTGCCCTTTTTTTTCATCACCGCTATACCCCACGAAACCGATAACATTGGAAGCCAAGCTCCCGCCCGGATAATAACGCACACTTTCCGGCACGATCCCTACCCCCTCAAAATCCATCTTTTCGATTTCCGAAGCGACATCTTTTGACACTTTATGAGAAATGACCTCATAAGGATCATCCGCCTTGTTCATTTTTTCATATATACTACTAACTTCTATATTTAGCTGCTCAGAGAGAAATTCTGCGATTATTCCGCTTTCACTTTCCTGAATATGACTAGGAGAGATATAAACCAAAAACATCTCCATATTTACAGCGACAGGATATACCCCTTCTGCAGAATCATCTTTTATATAAATACTTCCCCTGTCAGGAACAATCTGTTCAAAAAGCTCATGCTGATCCTGAGCAAGCGCTGTATAAAAATCGTGCTGAAATATCTGTATCTGACACAAACGAAAAAACACCAGAAGCAGAAACAAAAAAACACCAGAAGATAAAACTTTTATACGCCAACTAGATTCTCCCATTTTGTCGAGATTTCTCTTTCTGCTGTTCATAAGAAAAAGTCTTAAATTATTCTTTCATCGCCACAGAAGTACCCGAAGAAGTCAGATAATCGATGTCGGAGGAAGTAATAGCAGAAAGCTTTTTCTTTTCCGTTTCCAAATTGTTGAGTAGCCTAAGATTTGCCTCTTCGTTTTTCATATTTCGAAAATCATTCTTGAGGGTCTGCAATTTTTCTTCGTACTCTTCCAACTCATATCCACTCGTAGCCATGCTGTTTATCTGAAACACATAGCAAACGCTGATTACCGCAACAAAAATCACAGAAAAAAAGGTAAGAAAAGAATCACTTTCCTTAACTCTCTGCGAAGCGGTTTTTGTCCTAATACTTCCAACCCCCGTTCTTCTTTTTTCCAATCTTCTGTTTCTCAGCCTTGCCATGTTTGTTTCTAAAATTATTTCTAAAATATTTTTATCAGAGTATTTTTTTCGCGACCCGAAGTCGTGCGCTCCTTGATCTAGGATTTATCTCAACCTCCTCTTCCGAAGCTCTGACCGGTCTCCTTGTGATAAGCTCCAGTCGTTTTTTGTGCCCGCAAACACAAACAGGAACGGCGGGCGCACAGATGCAATCGCGTGACTCAACATTAAAAAAATTCTTAACAATCCTATCTTCTAGCGAATGAAAGGATATAATCCCGATTCTGCCTCCGATACTCATATTATCTAACACCTCAGGAAGAACCTTCTCCAGATTTGCGAGTTCATCATTGACTGCAATCCGAAGGGCCTGAAAAGTTCTAGTGGCAAAATGAATTCTGCCTCGCTTATATTTCCCTGGAACTGAAAGCGAAATTATATCAACCAATTCCTTCGTGCTTTTTATCCTTTTGAGTTTTCTAGATTTTACTATTTCCCGGGCAATATTTTTTGCATATCTCTCTTCCCCGTATTTTCTGATTATATCAAAAATCTTTTCTTCACTGGATTCATTTACAATCTTCTCTGCAGTCTTATTTCCCACCAATTCTTCTCCTCCGAGTCGCATATCAAGCGGCGAATCTTTCAAAAATGATATTCCCAAAACTTCATCGTCCAGCTGTTTAGAAGAAATCCCGAGATCTAGAAAAAAAATATCAACCGGAAAAAAATTTTCCTCCTTTATGATACTCGAAAACTCTGTGAAATTTACCCTCTTCAGTGTCATCCTTTCAGAATATTCCTCAAGATTCATCTTGCTAGCCCTAATAGCCTCAATATCCATATCTGCACCCAAGAGTTTTCCGTCCGGACTGGTCTTCGCCATAATTGCCCGACTATGTCCGCCTCCGCCTAAAGTCCCATCGAACAAATTTTCCCCAGCTTTCGGATCCAGCAAATCCACAACTTCTTTCAATAAAACTGGTATATGAGAATAAATCATCTGTTTTTTCAAATAAGTTTAAATTCCAATCTCTCCCAGTTGTTCGGCAATTTCTCCGCTATCAGCCTCAGTCTTCTTCTTATATTCTTCCCATATATCCTCATCCCAGATTTCTAAACGATTATAGAGACCATTTACGACAACCTTCTTGGAAAGATTTACATATTTTCTCAGATAATCAGGAATCACGACCCTACCCTGTTTGTCCAAAGTAACATCCATTGCTCCGGCAAGCATAAGCCTGGCAAAAGCACGCGTATTTGACTGACTTATGGGTAGATGACTCAATTTTTCTGCCAAAGTCCTCCATTCATTTATCGAATACAGGAATAAACAACCATCCAGACCTTTTGTAACTACAGCACCGCCTTTAAGGTCCTCGCGAAACTTGACTGGTATCGCCAGTCTCCCTTTTTCGTCCAGATTGTGGTTGTATTCACCGATAAACATCGTTTTTGTAAGTTATCCACAGCTTGTAACCAATTTCCCCACTTTCATCCACTTTATGTCACTACAACACCATTATACACCACCTAGACGCATCTGGCAACCACTGTAAGAAAAAAGAAATATTTCACATTTTTTGTTTTATATAAGCCAAAAAAACAGAAAATTAGAAAATTAAAAACCGGCTATCCACAGCCAGTCTTATAAAGATATATTCCCCACCGCTTAAAAAATATCACTAAAAATACTAATTATCTCTATCAAGAAGATAATGCCCAAGTTCCTTAATATTAGAAAGTCTTTCATCCGCAAGGTTACCACTCTCTAATTTCGACACGAACTCATTGCCAAGCTGCAAAATCCTCTTTTTGGAATAATCCAATGCCCCCGAGTTGATCATTATACCCCTTATCCTTTCCGTGTCTCTTTTTGTCACATTCTTATCGCCCAATTTATCAAGAAGGAATTCCCTATCTTTTTTTTCGGCATTTTCTAAAACAGATAGAACAAGCAAGGTCTTTTTTCCTCCCCTTATATCCGCCCCGACCGGTTTCCCTATTTTGTCTTCATCTCCAAAAACACCCAATATATCATCCTGAATCTGATAAGCCACACCAAGAGGGATTGCAAAGCTAGAAATAAAGTTCAGATTCTCCTTGTTCGCACCAGCCAATATGGCTCCCATTTGAAGCGGTCCTTCTATTGTATATTTGGCAGTCTTATATTTCTGAACCATGGAAATCTTTTCGAAAGAAATATCGTCCCCCATACCGACCTCTTGATCCATCACCTGCCCGATCAAAGTCATTTCCATAACTTCAGATATTTTCTTCACCAAAGCAATTTTTTTATTTTCTTCAAAATCCGAATCCATCGCAATCTCATACACCCAAGCAGAAACGATATCTCCGATATTTATTGCCATTGAAAAACCTAGATGCTGCGCCGACCCCTCCTTAAATTTGTCCAAATATTTTTGCTTGTATTTAAAATGCACAGAAGGTCCGCCATGCCGGAAATCATCCTGATCAATAACATCATCATGAATCAATAGATAGGCGTGCAAAAATTCCACTAGCATCGAAATCCTGACTACCTCTCTGCGCCTCTCATTATCTCCCCAAAAATCATACCCAATACAAAAAAGAACCGGCCTTAACCTCTTGCCGCCCCTCAACATAAAATTCTCTACACAATCGATAAATTCAAAAAAATAATCAGGCATTTCCTCTAAAAACCCCTTCTCCCTCTTTTTTTCTAAAAAATTTTTTATCTGCTGGTCAATCTCCTCCTTGATTTCCCCGATAACAACCTCTATCATGAATTATTATTATGATTATTCTTGCTTCAATGGCAAAGACACTTTAAATAGTGTACCCTTTCCCCCTGCGCCTTTTGCAAGTTTTATGTTTCCATTATGTTCCATAACTATTTTTTTGACTATAAAAAGACCGAGTCCGCTTCCAGAGGCATTCTCAGTGAAAGCATTGTCTCCTCTCGTAAATTTCTCAAAAACCTTCTCCTTGTCTTTATCTTCTATCCCCATACCGGTATCTTCGATATACACATTCACATAGCCCTCTGTTTGAACTATTTTAATTTTTGTACCACCTTTCTTCGTATATTTACACGCATTATCAATCAGATTCATAAAAACCTGGGCCATATAATTAGGCTCAGCCTCTATGTCGGGAATCTTACTGGCCGGTTCTTCGAATTTCAGATAAAGTTTCTTTTCTTTGTATTCTTGATCCAGCGTAACAACTGTATCTTTTATAATATCCACCACAGAAACCTTTTTAAATTCAAATTGAAGTACGCCGCCTTCAAGTTCCAAGGCATCAAGCATATCATTCGTAAGGTTATTTAACCTCTCTGTGCTATTATATATCCGTTGTAACATCTCCGCTCTCCGCGTCTTAGAAAATTTATCAAAATCCCCATCAATCCACATCGATATCATTCCCCTAATAGCTGTAAGCGGAGTCCGAAGCTGATGAGAGGTTATATGCAAAAATTCGTTTTTAACCTCTAACAGCTCCTTCAGCTTGATATTCGCCTTCTTAAGGCTTCTGTTTAATTTTGAGAGCTCTTTCATTTGAAAATCCGTCTTTTCATAAAGCATAGCATTCTCAATAGCAGAGCCGATATGAGATGAAAAGGCCTTCAGGATATCTTTATTCCTTTTTGTGATACTATCTGCCCGCCTATCCCCGGCAAAAACGATGGCCCCGACAACCTGCCCATTGGCAAAAAGAGGAACTGAGACAAATGACTTGGCGCCGATAAGCTTCTGCAATTTTCCGTTTTCTTTGTGAGGAATAAACCCTTGAAAAAAATCTTCAAGCTTACTGCTTATATAAATCTTTTTATTTTTAATTGTCTTTATCGTCAAATCATCATTAGCGGAGAGATGCTCCCTAAACTTCTTCACTGAGATACCAAGATCATCTTCCGCTCTTTTTGTGATAGCCGAGTTTGTTACAGCATATACATAAACACAATCTTTGTCAGGATTATACAAAGCGATTACCCCTATTTTGTATCCCAAGGGATTTAAGCTGTCGGGAATACTATCAACAATGTCTTGCGAAATCTTTCTAGAATCAAGCTCCCTTCCGACTTTATCGCTAGCATCGAGTAAAATTTTCAAATCCATATTTCTTTCTTCTAAATCAGAATTTACCTTCTCCAATTTTTCCCTAGCGGCCTTTTCTTT
>JAQUYG010000009.1 GCA_028691985.1 Minisyncoccota bacterium | reverse complement strand
TAAGTTTGTTCTGTGATTCGGTGGTGTTGGTCTTGTTGAGGATTATCTTTCCGATGTTCTGAGCAGTGGCACTCAAGTCGGTGTAGATGGATGGAGTGGTGCCATCGAAAGTGATGGTGCCGGTGCCGCGGGTGAGAAAAGCATTGGTAACGCCGATAGTAAAATCGCCACCCAGATTGATAGAAGGATCGTTGCTATCTAATCGTAGCTGCCCCTCTCTTAAATACAAACTGCCATTGATTTTTAAAATGGTACCCGCAGTTATATACAAATCGTCATAAACCCCGTTGTGTTCAGTCTTATAGATTTCTATATTACCATAAGTTAAAGATGCGGAAGTAAAATAACTCTGACCGCCATCACCCAAAATCAAAGTGTAGGTGTCCATATCGGGAATATTACCCTGCACATAAGTCCAGTCATGAACAACCATATTATCCATGACATAAAGATTGCCACTCGGCTTATCGACACGGATGTGCGCAGCTACCCCGCCCTCGCTGTATATGACCGACTGATCTCCTGCTCCGTTAAAATTCATAATAGTGGAAGCGGATCCGCTCTGAGAACCGTCCGCGGTGGCCGTGACGATATAGTTTCCTGAAGAAAAATTAAACTGTCCGCCATTAAATTCTCCTTCCGTATGGATAAGATTTCCGGTAAGATCAACCGTGCCAGAAACCGTGACATTGTCATAGATGCCGGTGTGGCTGGTTTTGTTAATTTCAATATCAGAATAAGTAAGAGAACCTGGCATAAAATATCCTAGTCTGTTGTCCCCGAAAATTAAAGTATGATTATCAAGCCCCATCACCGTACCTTGTATATAAGTCCATCCATTTATTATTATGTCACTGGAAATCATCAAAGTACCGCTAGATTTATCAACATGAATATCATCGCCGATACCTCCCGCACTGTATAGAATAAACTGATCAGCGCCACCATTCACATTGACAATAGTCGCTACAGAAATAGAAGAAGCCCCATCAGAGCCAGTAGCGATTATGTAGTCTCCGGCAACATTAATCTGTCCGTCACGAAACTCACCATCGGTATGAGTAAGATCATTCACAACTGTGACAATACCAGAAATTACAAAATCATTGTAATATCCATAATCATGAGTTTTATTAAGTTCAAGATTATAAAAAGAAGATACCCCCGATGCAAGCGTAGCAATATCGGTTCCAGCGAAAATCACAGCCCCATTCCCATGATTAAAAATCCCCTCGTTGGTCCAGTTTCCATTAACGGTTATAGGGCTGGTGCCGGCATACAAATTTCCAGCGGCGGCGATGGTGACATTACCAGAAATATTTACAGTCGGATTGTTGGTATTAAAATAAAGTTCCCCATCGGTAACAGTAAGGTTATTTATATTCAAAGCGCCTGCATCGATAAACAGATTGTCCCAATCCTCACTGGCAGTCTTATTTATTACGATGTTTCCATATACAAGTCCTCCATGAGTAAAGGTTCCGTTTCCCTGTCCACCAAAAGTCAAAGTATAGCTGTCTAGATTATTTACAACCCCTTGTATGTAGGTCCAATCGTTTATTCCCAAATCACTTGTAAGAGAGACTGAGCCACCGGGTTTATTTATATATATATGAGCGCCTATACCGTCACTGCCACTAATGACCTGATCGTTTGTGGCATGATTAAGATTAATAATCGTAGCAGAAGTATAGGGGTAAGCACCACTAGAACTACTGCCGACAGTATAATCTCCAGCAAGATTAATCTGTCCACCTAACATCCTACCGTTAGTCTGAATCAGATTGCCAAAAACATCCGCCGTACCGGAGACTGTCAGGTGGTCATTCCCCCAATCACTGTTAGTATAGTTTACGATAATATTATTGTAGGCAAGGTTGCCGGGAGTAAACACACCGTTGCTATTGCCGCGAAATGTCAAATCATAAATGTCCAGATTATTGACTGCTCCTGAAATATAAATCCACCCGCCGAGACTTATATTATCCAAAATAGAAACAGAACCTCCTGTCTTATTGACTTGAACATAAGCGCCTATTCCACCCGAACTGCTTATATTTTGATCATTGGAAGGATGATTGAGGTTAATAATTGTTGAGGCATTATTGGGATATAATCCGCTGGCATTAGCGCCTATGATATAATCTCCCGCTAGATTTATCTGACCGCCCAACAACCTTCCATCGGTATGGATAAAATTCCCCAACACATCAACAATGCCAGAAAAAGAAAGATGATCTGAGCCCCAATCTCCGCTGGTCTTACTGGCTTCAATATCATAATACACAGAATCTCCGGGAGAGAAAGTCTTATTAGCGCCTCCTCTGAATACCACTGCCCCATTCCCATGATTAAATATCCCCGAATTGATCCAATTACCATAGACACTAATAGTGTTAGCATTGCCATCCAAGACACCGGATGCTGCAATAGTAAGGTCATAGCATATTGCGCCTGATGAAATAGCAGGATCATTATCTGTCGTCGAAGCGTCAGGAATAGTAACATTGTCTGCGGAAGTAGGGACTGTGCCTAAGCTCCAGTTACCTGCAATTGCCCAGTCGGTCGATATGGCTCCGGTCCAAGTGGTATCGGCGGCATAAGATCGGTTCATGGGTATGAAAATTGCCGTCAATTGAAATATGATTGTGAGGAAAAAAATATTATAGAAGATATGTTTTTTGACTGGAGTTTTTTCTCTTTCCATCTGGATAATTGTTTCTTTTTTTACAGTATTATTATAGCTTGAAAAAGGAAGGTGAACAAGGATTTATTATGATTGCTGGATTTAGCGGGAGCGCGGCCTTAAGACCCGGTCCCAGAGGTTTTAAGTACTGAAGCGATAAATTTTATCACAATATTTCATCGCATAAAAAATAATAAATCGAGCTCTGTGAATTATAACTCAGGGATTCCGGATATTTCAGAGTACTAGAATTCCGTAATCGCAGACAAAACATCAAGAAAAATTAGCTTAGAACAAAAATCAAAAGGAGCCGATCCAAAGACCGGCTCCTGTAAACTGCGGCTATAAAAATAATTTTTATTCTTACTTTCCAAAATATTTATGTGCGGTTTTGACGGCCTCAACGGTGAGTTTGGCACACGCATCTACATCTCGCAAATTTACAACCTCCACCGGAGAGTGTAGATAGCGAGTGGCGATACTCACTCCACCCGAAGGGATTCCTTCGCGAGTAAGATTGATGATTGCTGCATCGGTCATACCACCCTCACTGACACTAAGCTGATAATCCATCTTATTTTCCTTGGCAGTTGTCTTGAGCCAATTAAGAGTGTTTTCATCAACTACAATTCCCATCCCCTCCGCATCACTCACGGTTATGACTGCTCCTTTACCCAACTCCAAAATCGAGCTGCGTTTCTCGATTCCAGGATGATCTCCCGGGATAGTCGTGTCGATTGCCAAAGCTACATCCGGATTCACCCCATGTGCGGCAGTACGGGCGCCTTTAAGTCCGATTTCTTCCTGCACTGTTCCGACAAAAATGACTTCCGCTTTGACTTTTTCTTTTGATAAAATTCGAGCAACTTCCAGCATCGCCACTACACCCGCACGATCGTCCAAAGCTTTCCCGCTGGCAAAATCATTCGCAAGTCGCTGATATTTTCTATCAATCGTAATAGTATCCCCCACTTCAATTCCCATCTTCTCAACATCTTTTTTGTCGACTGCTCCAGTATCGATATACATCGTACTGATTTCGACTACCTTCGTTCTCTCCTCCGGCCTCATTACATGCGGTGCCTTGGAGCCGATTACCCCATAGATATCCTTCTTGGCAGTATGAATAATAACGCGTTGATTAAGGAGTGTCTGATCAAACCACCCTCCTGATCTGGAAAAATAGATATACCCCTGATCATCTACATACTTAACCATAAAACCGATTTCATCCATATGGGCAGCAATCATAATCTTCGGACCCTTACCCTTTTTGGTCGCGATAAGATTACCCATATTATCAACTCGGATTTCGTCGACGAAGGGCTTGATTTTCTTATGCAAAATCTCACGCACATTTTTTTCAAATCCGGAGATGCCATGCGCATTAGAAAATTCTTCCAAAAGAGAATTGATTCTCTCCAGATTTTCATTCTTTTTTTCTGCCATTGTTTTGTATGTTAATTATTTTAAATTTTTTATTCTTTCATATTTCCAAAGTTTTAGGAAACTTCGTCAGATTTTCAGATCCGCCATCCTTCACCAAGACCATATCCTCGATTCTCACTCCTCCGATTTTAGGAAAATATAGCCCCGGCTCAATCGTAATTATATTCCCCGCTTTCAATTCGTTTTCATTCATCCTGCCGACAAAGGGGGCCTCGTGAATATCCAACCCGACACCATGCCCGAGACTGTGTATGAAACCTTGGGAAACCTTATCGTCGTGTTCCGTTTCATATCCCGCCCCATGAAATTGCTCACGCACATTCTTTTCTAATGAGCTTATTTTGATACCAGCGCGAACGCTTTCGAGTGCCCGCCTCTGTGCCGACAAAACCGTACTATAGATTTTCCTGATTTCTTCCGATGCCCGCCCTCTCACCACCGTCCGAGTCATATCCGCAAAATAGCGCGTCTTAACTGAACGCGGATAGAGATCAATTATGATCGGTTCATTTCCGCGAAGTGGACCACTGCCCATATTATGCGGCTGCGCACTGTCCTTGCCACATGACACGATGTTCACATCTGACTTGCATCCGCCACGCAGGAATTCGATGTCTACGATTTCTTTTAAAAATTCAGAAGTTACTATCTTATTTTTATATTCAAGCTTTCCGTCTTTTCTGATTTTGGATTTTCGGATAGTTTCAATCGCCGATTTCATCCCCTTCTCATTAACTCGCTGCGCCGCTTTTATATTTTTTATTTCCTCCTCATCCTTAATCTCCCTTTCCTCAAAAAATATTCCCGACTTTATTTCGATTCTCACGCGTGCTTTTCTCAAGATTTCTCCATATTTGATCGGAAAATCCTCCGGCACCACAACTTCCGTCAGTCCACCAGCTGCAACCACCCAATGAAGAACGCTCTTATATTTCGATGGATAAATCGAAGAATTTATAACCTCATCCACCCTCGCATCCTCGCGCGCCCTGGAAAATTCCATGGCATTTATATAGATGATTTTTTTACCATCTGCTTTCTCTAGATAAATAAAATCATCCGGCGCCAAGAATTTCGTGGCATAATAAAGATCACTATTGATTTCACTGCAGCCTATGATGAGTTTAACTTTCATAGGGCTTACTTTAATTTATTCTCCAAATATCTTTCCAGTTCGGCGATTTTTATTCTCTCCTGTGTCATTGTATCACGGTCACGCACCGTCACCGCCTCATCTTCCAAGCTTTCAAAGTCCACTGTCACACAATATGGCGTTCCAATCTCGTCCTGCCTGCGATAGCGCTTACCGATATTGCCACTGTCATCAAATTCGCACATATAATTCTTCTTAAGCTCATCATAAATCTCGTGAGCCTTACCAACCAGTTCCGGCTTATTTTTAAGAAGAGGGAAGATTGCAACTTTGATCGGTGCGAGTCTTGGTGGAAACTTGAGTACCGTGCGAATCTCTCCATCCACAGCTTCCTCTGCATAAGCATCCGTAAGCACGGCTAGCATCGTCCTTCCGACCCCAACCGAAGATTCTATGATATGAGGCAAATAACTCTCGTTGGTTTCAGGATCGACATAAGACAGGTTCTTTCCAGAAAACTTACCGTGCTGGCTCAAATCATAATCACCGCGAGCATGGATACCTTCCAGCTCTTTAAAACCGAAGGGAAAATTATATTCGATGTCGTAAGCTTCCTTAGCATAAAAAACAAGATTCTCGTGTTTGTGCCATTTGAGATTTTCCTTCTTGATGCCCAACTCGAGATAATAATTCCAACGCGCCTGACGCAATTTTTCGTATTCCTCCATTTCTTGTTCCGGCTTCACAAAATATTGCATTTCCATCTGCTCGAATTCACGCGTTCTGAAAATGAACTGGCGCGCTGTGATCTCGTTGCGAAATGCCTTACCGATCTGAGCGATGCCGAAAGGAACTTTCACTCGAGCGGAATTCAAAACATTCTTATAATTCACATAAATACCTTGGCAGGTTTCGCCACGCAGATACACAGGGTCCTTATCCCAATTACTAGTGAAATTTCCCAGATTAGATTTTACCAGAAGATTGAATTTGCGTGCATCAGAAAAATCATGTTTGCCACAAGTAGGACATTTGATCTTATCAAGATTGGCTTTAAAAAGTTCGTTAATTTCCTCTTCTGACATTTTTTCATCGGCAAAGACACCTGCGTCTTCCAAGAGATGGTCAACACGCAAACGCGCATGGCAATTTTTACACTCTGCCAACGGATCTGAGAAACCGGACACATGACCGGAAGCCTCCCATATCCGCGGGCTCATAACGATACCACTATCCAGACCCACAATATCCTCCCGCAATTGCACCATTGCCTTCCACCATTCGTTCTTGATATTTTTTGAAAGTTCCGACCCATAGTTCCCATAATCATAAACCGCAGCAAATCCACCGTAAATCTCCGATGAGGGAAATACAAAACCCCTCCGCTTACACAAAGAAACAATCTTCTCCATCAGATTATCGTCTTTTTTCTCTGACATATATTTTTTAAATTTATTAAGTTTACGTCTCATTCTAGCACAAAAAAATAGGCTTGTAAAAAGTTTTTTACAAGACTTTATCGGCTAACTGCCAATTTACACATTCACTAAAGGGTAATTCATCATACCCGATATTTTTGACGCGACTGGCCAAAACCGCCACAAGAAGAATTAAAAACAAAAATACTAGAAAACAAGAAAAAAATATCTCATTCCCTTGTATAACTACCACCCCAATCTTTTATTTTTTTTAGGAAAACGCAATAAGACGAAAAGACCAACTAAAAAAAACACAATCCCAAAAGATATAGAAGTTTTAATAGTCATACCGCTAGCGCGACCACCATAAAAGATTATAGCGCTAAGAAGAAAAACCAGTAAGTACATTAGATATATTCCTATTTCCAAAATCTATCCTCCTCAGTTTTTTGAAAAGTATAAAGCATCTCACTATTTATGTCAAAAAAGCGAGGCATAAAATGACTCGCTTTTATATATTAAGAATGGTAAAAAAACTATTTCTTCCTCTTCAAATCAAACTGCTGCCAAGCTACCAAAAGAGGACTGGCGATGAAAATTGATGAATAAGTTCCAATTGAGATTCCGATAATGAGCGCTAGAATAAAATAACTGATAGAGCTCCCACCAAAAAGATAAATAACAAACAATACCAGAAGCGTAGTGAAGGAAGTGTTCAAGGATCTGATAATCGTCTCATTCACACTCTTATTGACCGTTTCTTCAAAGTTATCCATATGTCCGCGCAAGAGGTTCTCACGGGTCCTGTCGAATACCACGATCGTATCATTAACCGAATATCCTAGAATAGTCAAAAGTGCGGCAACAAATGAAACTCCGACTTCTATTCCGAAAAAGTGACCCAAAACGGAGAAGACTCCGAGCGTAATCAAAATATCATGAAAAAGAGCGATTGTTGCTATAATTCCATACTTGAAGCTGGAAACAGGATAAGCGATCTTTCGAAACGCCCAACCAATATAGAGAACAATAGCAACGAGTGCAACGGCAATAGCCCAGCCAGTACTGGTCTGAAGCTCATTACCGATGACCGGACCGATAGAATCAAATCTTTTTTCTGAGACATACTGCCTTCCCCCTGTAGGTGCGACTGCTTCCAAGTTCTCAGAAGAACCATCACCTTCCTCTGCAGAAACCTCTTCACCTGTTTCTTCTGTGCCCAACATTTCCACAGAAACATTTTCAGTCCCCTCTCCTTCAAGTTTTATAGCATCTGTTCCCACACCTTCAGTGTCCGCATTTTCGGAAGTCACACCTTCCGCTTCCGCCGGAGCAACTCCCAATTTTTCAGCAGCCTTATCATTAAGAGCTGTCAAAATCTGTTGATGAGTGTCTTCGTCAACTTCCTTGAATCGCAGAAGAGATGTCCCGTCACCTGAAAATTGGACATTTACCTCTCCTAAGTCAAAACTCGACAGAGAGTCCCGAATCTCTTGGCTATCAAGGCTAGTTTCGTTAAAACCGACTTCCAACAGGGTTCCTCCTGTAAAATCGATACCGAGCTTCAACCCCCAACTAGCCAGCGCAGCAATAGACAGAATTACCAGCACAAAAGACAGACCAAACCAAACTTTTCTTCTTTGAACTATTCTAATCATATTGTTTATTATTTATTATTTTTAACACCGAAGAACCATGGCTTCTGAAATCTTTTTATCGAAGTAACAACTTTCAGAAAAGTTTTAGTGATGAATATCGCAGAGAACATACTCAAAACGACACCCAGTCCGAGAGTGATGGCAAACCCCTCGATAATACTGGTTCCAAAATATGCCAAAATGAAACAAGTGATCAAGGTCGAAAGATTAGAATCGAAAATCGAACTCCACGCTCTGGCGAAGCCTTCTTCTATTGCTATAGAAATAGTCTTGCCTTTTTTAAGTTCTTCTCTAATTCTTTCGAAGATAAGAACATTAGCATCTACAGCCATTCCGATAGAAAGGATGAATCCCGCAATTCCGGAAAGTGTCAGCGTAATTGGAATTAATTTGAAAACCGAGAGAGAAATCAAAGCATATGCTATCAAAGCAATCACGGCAAGAACTCCCAATAGTCGGTAATAGACAATCATAAAAAGACAAAGCAAGGCAAAACCTATAATTCCAGCAGTAAGGCTCTTTTCGACAGAGTCCTGTCCTAGACTGGCATCAACCGTCTGCTGGCTGATAAGCTCAATCGGAACCGGCAAGGCACCAGCGTTAAGTCTTTGTGCTAAAAGCTTAGCCTCTTCAATCGTAAAATCTCCGGAAATAATCGCCTTACCATCAGTAATCGGCTCATTAACAGTCGGAATACTGATTGGCACATTATCAAGAAATATTGCAACTTTCCTGCCCACATTCCTGGAAGTTATATCACTAAAAAACTGCTTGCCTTCGTCATCAAAGACAAGCTGGACTTCAGGTTCATAAGTATTCGCATCATAATATATATTCGCTCTCTCAAGATTGCTCCCGTTGAGCTCTGTCGTATTATAGAAAAGCATAGACATATATTGCTCAGGAATATTAGACCCCTCAAATTGTGCCCTAATTGCGCTCTTCTCCTCTTCTGTCATTTCTTCTTTGAACTCCAAAAGCGGAGTCTCGCCAATCATAGCAATCGCCTCGTTAACATCCTTCACTCCTGCGAGCTCAACGATCAAACGATCCCCCTTAGAGGTCTGTACGATGGGCTCGGAAACACCATAAGCATTAACTCTCATTTCTATTACATCCCGCACACCTTCCATCGCAGATTCTTTGTCTGCGTCGGCAATCTGATCTAAATTCGACTGATATACAAGATGAGTTCCTCCCTGCAAATCCAACCCCAGATGAAATTTCAAATCATTATAGTAGTTAATACCGTACTTCTGGATCGTAATTCCCTGATTGCTAGGATAGACGATATACGCAGAAACCGCCATAAGAACAATAATAACCAAAAAATTCAACAGCGTCTTTCTTTTACTTGACATAATTACAGAAAAATAAAATTAAATATTATAGAAACCAAAAACAAGGAAACTCCCCGCTTTTGAGATAAAGTAAAGTTTTCAAGAGCCGCACCATATAAGTATAATAAATTTTTTTCCTTTTTACAAGGTTTGCACAAAAATCGAAAAAAATCAAGAAACCTTACCCCCATGATAGAAAAGCTCGTAAACCCTTTCTTTTTCGAAAAGAATAAACTCCGTACCTCGGAATCTGTCTACGCCTCCTTCAACATGATTCATATAAGTATACTCAGCTTCATTAAAATATTTACCACCACGAAAGGGAGCTTTAGCGGTAGTGGCCAAAAGAGCCTTCCTTAAAAATTGATACACGACTTCGATTGAAGAATTTTCTCCACCCAAAAAACTACCGCGATAATTCAAAACCCACACCGGCTCGCCAGCCAAAAATACGACCTCCTCCCCGGCAAAATTATCAAAACCGAAATATCTATCCCTGAATTCAAAATTTTCTTTACGAAAAAAAAACTCATAAGAACCGTCATTGAGACGCTTATATTTCCTGCTACCTCCATAAGAATAAGTATACTTCTTGGCGTCCACCAAAAATTCAGTGAGCTCCATTATTTTTATCTTAAAGATTAAGGGTTACAAAAAACACAGACGCTTGGCATCCGCATCGATAGACTCTCCCTTCGGCCGTTCTACGAGAATAATTTTTTCTTTTCATTAGCGACCTCTTCCGGTTTCTCTAAAAGCTCTCCTTTATGGAGTTTGAAAAGTAGCGGCACCACACCACATCGATTACATTCCCCCCAGCAGCACTTGCCACCGTTTTGCCTGTTCAATTTCTTGCACATTCCGATTTCCCTGTCAAAAATTTCTTTGCTTATGGCAGCTACCTTAAGTTCGGTTTTGCAATCGAGTTCTTTTTTTATATGCTTATATTAAATATGATTGTAGATAATTTTCACGATATAGTCAAATCTTTTCTTTCAATATTTCCAAAAGTCTTTTCTCAGTCTCCACGATGAAATCCAACGGAACGCTCAGCATAGGATTCAATTTGGAGCCTATGAATGCGGCACGAACATCGGTTTGCAAGCCCATCAATATCTTTTTATCTCTATTCAGATATTTCTGCGCATAAGCGATTCCCAGCTCCACGCAGGCGCCCTCATCCGGAACGCGACCGTCTAGAATGATAAGAAAGATGTCAGCTTCCAAAAGCTTATCGCAGTCGAATTTAAACATTGCCTTCCTTCTTTCATTCGGACCCATCTCATTATAAGGTGGCTTGTTTTTTTCAACACCGTCTCGTTGCGGAAGAAAAACCTCAAACCCGACGGTTTCCAATTTCTCAGCCAGTTCCAGATTAAAATTCTTCTCAGCCTCACTGAACAACGGACCGGCAAGATAAATTTTTATTTTTTTATTTTCCATTTTTTCCCGAAAGCTTCTTTCCGTTTTTCCATTTTTGGTCTTCTTTTTCTCTATTCACAAACCACTTGTCTTCAACATCAAACCACCAGGAGTCCGGGTGGATATTTAGCAACTCTTTTCCGAGTTTCTTGCCAGCAGAAGTCTTGAGCCTTTTGGAAGCGATATTGATCCATTCTTTGGCTTTTATATTTCCCTTGACTTCTTCGGCGCGCAATGTCGATATCCATTCCAAGCTATCAGCATCTTTCACGATACGCGCTTCCAGAGTTTCTTTGGCCTGTTCTTCCTCGAACAAGATTTCTATATCCTCTCCAAAAGGAACATTATCAGCAATATCCCTGACCGCATCAGATTCAGAGAGTCGTCCATATCTCTGATGTACATAATTATGATCCGAGGTTCGACCTTCGCCGATATCATGGAAAAGCGCCATCAACACGATTTTGTTTTTATCCGCCTTGGGCTCAAAATACGAAAGTGCATAAGCAATCATTGCTGTATGAAAAAGGTGCTCAGCAACCGACTGCTCGCCGCTTCCCAAAAACCACAGCCCAGAACGCGGCGTCTTGCTATGTATTCCGGTCTCATAGACAAAACTCGCCGTCTGCTCATATTCGTCATTCTCTTTTTTCTTTGACATAAATATTATTTTTATTTTTTCATAAGCTATTCTTAACTTTTGTTTATTTCCTGCATTTCTCCAACCATTCGTTTAAGGCGTGATAGAACTTGCCACTTTCTTCAATATCCAATAAAATTGCCTTCTTTGTGGTTATATATTTTATATGTTCTTCACTTTCTCTTGGTGACATACAATCAAAACACGGAAACGCTATCTCATTATCTTTTTTATCGTCCCATTCATTTATGGGAAAAAATTCCTTGAGCCCAATGTCCCAAGTAGCATCGACTATTCTCCATTGCCCATTGATTTTCACTTCCAGATAAGTATGGGAGCAATTATCATCATGAGGCATTTGTGTAACTTCTTGCGGCAAATCCAGCGAACTCCATTTTATCTTGCAAACACGATATCTGACTTCATAACCGTAATCTTCAAAAATCTTAAACAGACCCTGAGCCTTGCCCAAACAATCATCACTAGGTTCATCAGGAAATAAAGCGATTTTATATGGGATGTCTCTGATTTTTTCAAATTCCTTTTTGATATTTTTATCTTCCATAATATTTTCTTTTTTCCCTTTTATCAGGCGTTATTTTAAAAAAGATTCTAATCCTGACAGACTTTTATACAAAAACCCCTGTCCGCCTTTCTGTTTGTAAAGCTCTATCGTCGACATTGAGTCATCTATCATAAGACTATTTTCAATCTTTTCCCCTAAATTGTCCAGCGCTATATCAAAAAGCCTGCCATTGTCATCTCGCTTCAAAATCCCATGATCTGCGGAATTTATTATGACATCAAATAAGTTATCCAGATTATGATTGCGAACCGTTATCTGGAAAAATACATCCATGTTGTCCGTTACAATTCCAATCTTCGCTCCTGAATTTTTAAGCGATTTTGCCAAGTCCAAAACTTCTTCTTCCAGTTTCATCTTTCGAACGCTTTCTTCATATAATTCCTTCAAAAGATTATAATCTGTCTCAGTATTTTCAAAAATGATTTTATTAATGTCATCAGAATTGATTATGCCCCTCATCCATTTTCCAACCAGATCATGATTGCTAAAAATACTTTTCTGTATCCAATCATATGCTTCCGAATATTTATAAAGCAGAGACCCTTCATAGAATCTCCCTTTGCATAGCACCCCATCAAAATCAAATAGAAACGCTTGGTGATTCATAATTTCGCTAATATATTTTATGCGATATTCAACTTTTCATGCCCGTAAAAATTTACACAAATCCCTAAGCATAATCTTACCTTCGTCTGTAAATTTCAATTCACCCAAAGCTTCTTTCTCGCTGAAATATTTTCCGTATTCTCCTTCAAGAATTTTTATATTTCTTTCAAAATCATCATTAACTTCCAGCATAAATATATGAAACTCCAGGTGATTCTCGAATTTATAGGAATCCAAAAATTTATATCCCTCTGGCACAAAATCCAACTCTTCCCGTATTTCCCTCAGCATTGTCTCTTCAGGATTTTCACCTTTTTCTATTCCTCCGCCAAAAAACACAAAACTGTCAGGAAGCATTCTCGCATCTTTCGCTCGTTTTTGTAAGAATACGAAAATTTCTCCGTCTCTTCTCTTATACGGGATTAATCCTGATATTTTACGATTGTCCGACATGATATATTTTAGCTATTATTTTCTATGACACTTTTGAATTTTTTCTACATTTACAGGGACTCATTCCAAAAAATTATACCTCACGCTTGTAAAAACTTAAAAATATCTTTTATCACCATCCTATCTTCTTCCCAAAATTTCTTTTCTTTCAGAATTCCTTCTTCATTAAAAAATTTTCCATAATCTCCTTCAAAAACTGTTATATGTTTTTCAAAATCATCATCCACTTCAAGTACAAAGATGTGCTTTAAGCCACCTTCAAATTCATAAGAATTAAAATGTTTATATCCTTCTGCTAAAAAATTCAGTTCTTCTCTTATTTCCCTTATCAGCGCATCTTCCATAGTTTCTTTTCCTTCAATGCCACCTCCGAAAAAACCAAAGCAATCGGGAAGTCTTTTTTGTGTTTTTGACCGTTTCTGTAAAAACACAAAAACCTCTCCATCCTTTATTTTGTACGGAACCAACAAAGACACATCTCGTTTATATGACATAGAAATTCTATTATCCTTTACGCCCTATTCCCGCACTTGCAGAAATTTTTTATCGTTTTAATATCTTCTAAATCTTTTTCTTTGCCTCTTAGCCTCTTCCACTCGGGAACTCTTTCTATTTTTACAAAAGGAAGTCCGTCTATTATTTCTGCTTCTTCAATCAATTTTCGAATATCCCACTGACCAGGTTTCCAATCTTTTAATAATTCTATTTCATTATTTAAAAGATATTGGCTTCCATAAGGCGTCACTTTAATTTCCCAATTATCTTCCTTGTACTTGTTCCATAAATCTTCCGTCACAATAATATCTATATCGCGACAATTTCTTAGCTTTCTAATCCCAAGCGGTGCGCTACCAAATAAAGCATACTTGCCTATTGGCAATTCTAATTTCCTTATTCTTTAAAAAGGCTTTTTGTTACTCATATTACTTCCCGCAACACTTCTTGTATTTCTTCCCGCTGCCGCATGGACACAGGTCATTACGACCGACTTTGTCTTTGTTGACTTCCGGTTTATTTTCCTGTGTGTCATCGACGCTTCCGCCGCTTTCTTTGATATTTTTGTTCTCCATCGGAGATTCCACCTTGCGCGCAACTTGGATCTTGAAGAGTGAGTTAACAACATTTTCTTCAATCGATTTTATGAGATCCTGATACATACGGTAAGCCTCTTTTTTATACTCGACCAGCGGATCCATCTGTCCATAGCCACGGAGCCCTATGCCATCACGAAGACTGTCCATTGAACTCAAGTGCTCCATCCAAAGCATATCGATGCTACGCAAAAGGACCATCTTCTCGATCTGCCTCGTCACTTCATAACCGATGTTTTCCTCTTTTTTATTGTATCCGGCAGAGATTTCCTCAAACAAAATATCGGCAATTTCCCCTCGCACCTTCTCGTCAGGCGCATCAGACAGGGCAAGCGCTTCAATTTTTTCTTTGATATTTTTATCAAGCAAAACGATTTTGTTGGCAGCTTCCCACATCCCCTTCAAATCCCATTTGCTCCTAAGATCGGCACTATGAACAGAAACTATGTCCTGAATCTGGCTCTCCAACATCCCTAAAATTTTATCCTTCAATTTCAAAAGTTCCGGAAAATTTTCTTTGTTGATAGGAAGCTCTTTGTTTTCTTCTGTTTTCTTGCTCGCCTCTAGGATTTCTTTTCTCCGCTTGTATATAGATTCCCTCTGCTTGTTCATCACATCATCATAATCGAGGATGTGTTTTCGAAGGTCAAAATTAAAGCCTTCGATTTTCTTCTGTGCTCCCTCGAGCTGTTTCGAAATGAACGAATTTTCAATCGGCATATCCTCGGCGATACCAAAAGTGTCCATTACCGACTTCATTTTTTCTGAACCGAACACACGCATCAAATGATCTTCAGTCGAAACAAAAAACTGTGTTTCTCCCGACTCGCCCTGTCTTCCGGCTCGCCCACGCAGCTGATTATCAATTCGTCTCGCCTCATGCCTTTCCGTTCCCAAAATACAGAGCCCGCCCAGTTCCAAAACGCCTTCGCCCAGTTTTATATCAGTTCCACGACCTGCCATATTAGTAGCAATCGTTACTGCACCTCGCTGTCCCGCGTTGGCAACGATAAGCGCTTCTTTTTCGTGATATTTTGCATTCAGAACTTCGTGTCTTATCCCCTCCTTCTTCAAAAGCTCACTCAAAATTTCCGATTTCTCAATAGAAATCGTTCCTACCAAAACCGGTTGACCTTTTTCGTGACGAATTTTTATTTCGCGAATAAGCGCCATAAATTTCCCCTTCTCTGTCTTATAGATGGAGTCTGTTCTGTCCTTCCTGATAATAGTTTTATTAGTCGGAATCGTCATAACCTCCAGAGTATAAACTTTACCGAACTCCTCAGCACTCGTCGCGGCTGTTCCGGTCATACCCGCAAGTTTTTCATAAAGTCTGAAATAGTTCTGAAAAGTTATAGTTGCCAATGTTCGGCTTTCTTTCTGCACCTTTACTTTTTCTTTCGCCTCAATCGCCTGATGGAGACCCTCGCTGAATCTCCTACCCGGCATCGGACGGCCGGTAAACTCGTCAATGATTATAACTTCATCATCTTTAACCATATAATCCTTATCGCGCCTGAAAAGAATATCGGCTTTCAAGGCCTGCTCCAGATGATGAACCATCAGGATTCCACCCTCGTTATAGATATTCCCTATACCCAAGATGTGCTCTACTTTATCAATTCCCTCTTCCGTAAGGCTCACCGCCCGCATCTTCTCGTCAACGGTATAGTCGGTTTCTTTCTCAAGGCGCGGCACGATATGTGAAAAACTCTCGTACATATTATTCGAATCGATATCCGGCGCGGATATGATAAGAGGTGTCCTTGCCTCGTCAATCAAAATACTATCGATCTCATCAACCACAGCAAAATTGAGCTCCCTCTGCACAAGCTGGCTACTGCGCACAGCCATATTGTCGCGCAAATAATCGAAACCGAACTCATTGTTAGTCCCGTAGGTTATGTCGCATGCATATGCCTCTTTCCGAGAAATCTCACGCAAATTTTCCATCTCGACAGTGACTTCTTCTCCGTCTGGCGCGGTCTTCGGTTCAAAGATAAAAGAATGTTCGTGCTGGATCGTAGAAATGCTCAATCCCAGAAAATGATAAACCGGACCCATCCAGTTAGCATCTCTTCTTGCCAGATAGTCATTAACAGTAACCAAATGTACGCCCTTGCCCGTGAGCGCGTTAAGATATATCGGAAGGGTTGAAACTAAAGTTTTTCCTTCTCCAGTCTTCATCTCGGCAATCTTGCCCTGATGGAGTACTATACCTCCGATGAGCTGCACATCATAGTGTCTCTGCCCCAAGACTCTCCTTGCCGTTTCGCGAACTACGGCAAAAGCCTCCGGTAAAATTTGATCAAGTGTCTCCCCTTTTTCCAAACGCGATTTGAACATTCCTGTCTGTGCCTTCAGCTCATCGTCAGACATCTCCTTGAATTTTTTTTCAAAAGCATTAATCGCATCCACAGTCGGCTGCAGTTTTTTTATCTCCTTTTCATTCGGATCACCGAATATCTTGTTTATAATTGACATATTATGAAACTTAAATTATTTACGCGCCCAGTAAAGGAAAGAAGCGAAAATCATTTCGCCTCCGATGAAAAAAATGCTGATACGAATTATTTTTTCCCTTTCCTGATCTTCCGAAATTCATTCTTTGCCCAGGCAAGTGGCGAGATTCTCTTCAGGTCTTTTATGATCCGCCTTCCACGCCTGGAATTATCTATCCTCTCCTCTTTGTAGCTATTTATCATTATGCGCAGTTCGTCCTTGACCTCATCGATCGCCTTGTAGATGTCATCGCTTTCCACCACAGAGCGGAACATTTTCTTAGGAAACTGAAGATTGACCTCGGCCTTGTATATATCTCCTTGCTGATGATGCTGTGTTGTCTTGGCAAGTTCAACCCTGGCGATCACTCTATTACCGCCCAAATCGATGCCTTCCATAAATTTCTTAAGCCCCCCGATTTTCTCCTCTGCATAAGCCTTCAAATCGTTGTGCAATTCCAAATTCGTCCCCTTGATCATTATGTTCATAGCTTTTGAAGTTAATGCTTATATTAACTTTATGATACCACAAACAACAGTTTTGTCGAGGAAAAAGCAATATGAATATAATTTATGATTTGATTAAAAATCCTCTTTTTGTCCTGATTAAAAATATGACTCCATCTATAAACTTTGCAGATGGAATCAACCTGTCTGCATCAAACTCGTAGCATTCCTCTCTCCTGTTAGAAAATAAAGCTATGACAAGAGCTTCTGTTTTCTCTCCCCAAACTTCAAAGACAAAGAATATATTCCTGCAACAAACACCAAAATGCCGGCGATAAAAAATGTTCCCCGATAACCCAAAAAGAGAATGGCATATCCGCCCAAGAGTCCGCCGAGTGCCGAACCGAGCGTAGTCATTACGGAATCAATCGTCGATGCCTCTTCTCTCAATTTTTCCAAACGCTTGGCAAAAAATGCGCTCTTCCCACTGCCAAGTGCCAATGCCCCCATTGAGTCGAGAATATTCAAAACGAAAATTGCACCGACGGAAAGCGCGGTATAAAAAACACCGAGCAAAATGGAAGCTGCTCCTTCTGCAATCATCCCGATACTCGCTATTTTTTGTTTATGCGCCTTTCCCATCAGCTTAATTACCAGGATCGAAAATGGAACATATAGAAATGCCAGTGCCGATGTCAGTTTTATGATTTCATCCTGAGAAAAAGACATATCTTTCAGAAGCAGTACAAAAAATGCCCGGTAAATTCCACCTAGGACTAAAGCACCGAAGATAAAACACAGCATCAGCAAAACATTCTTTCTGCCATTTAAAATGAAAAAGGCTTCTTTATATCGCTTCACCTGATCGGAGTATTTATTTTCCACAATCTTATATTTTTTGTAATTCGATACATCAAGATTATTGCGAAGACAAAAAAACGCATAAGTCGCATTTAAAAACTGTATAACTAAGCTCGCAAAAAACACCCCCTGGAATCCGAACTTCCATATGATCGCTCCACCAACCGCCGGCGCTATGGCAGTCGCATAACTCGGCATCGCATAGAACCAGGCGAAGCTTTTGGTCTTGTTCTCGGTTTCAGAACTCATCAGGATGAATTTGAGCGACACCAGCCAAGCTGCTGCGGAAAATCCAAGCACGATCTGCGCCAAATAGAAAATAAATATGTTCTGACTAAGAAGCATCATAAGCGCAAACACGCCATAACCCAAAATTCCCAACGCCGCCATCTTGGCAGGATTAATTTTGTGTATGTAAAAATTGATCACAACACACGAAACAGATATCACAAAATAGGTCAGAAAGTATATGCTACCGACATTCATCACCGAAATCCCCACCGACACTAAATACAGAGGATAGAAAAGCGAGAACATCTTATAACCGAACATCAGCAAAAAATGCACAAGCGAAACATCAAAAGTCGTCTTCTCCATCTTCGGCATCCAAGACAATAACCCCTGATTGTCATGCAATATCTTCTGCATTTTGGTTTTTTATGAAAAATATAATAATAAAATTTATATGTCCAAAATAATCTATCTAAAATTTATCATTTTACAAAAAATGTTATTCCGGGCTTGACCCGGAATCTGCGTTATATGACATCCAGACAATTAGTTTCATGACTATTCTTTGTCTGACTGTTTATAATCCAATAATAATTTCCTAATTTATAACCTGTCATCCTGGAATTTACGAAGTAAATATCCGAGATTCCGGCGCTAGGCCGATAGAACATTATATTACGATTAAACTACAGCGACATACTTGCATAGTTACGGGACTCCGGATATTTCAGAGTACCGAAATTTCGGAATGATATAAACTACAAAAGCCAACTTGATATTAGCATATTTCAGGCAAAAAGAAAAAGCAATCAATTACTTTCTAAAAGTTATGATTGCCACAATTTTTCATTTTCCGCTTTTATACCTTTTGTTAAATCTTATCTTTTTCCTCTTCTATGCTCTTTATCCTTTCTTGAACAGATCTCCTATGTTCTTTGTTTTGCTTCGGATACAATTCAAGAGCTTTATTCCAGCATTTAATAGCTTTGTCATAAGCTCCTATCATATCTATATAAGCCTCTCCTTTGTCTTTTTCGTTGCCGTCCTTGAGGCAAGTTTCTTCTTTATCAAGACCTCTTTCAAGCTTAAAATAGTTTTTAAAACAATCACCCAAATTCTGTAGCAAATGTCCAGAGATAACAGTTCCTGGAACTGCTAGGTCTAACCCTCGTCTTAAGATTCTTACTGCTTTAGGAGTATTAGTTCGTTTATAAGGTATTGCCAACGAATTAAGGAATTCTGCTTCTAAATTTCTTTTGTTTACTTCTGCTAAATCTGAAGCCTTAAGATCCTTAATCCCCAGGCAACAAAGTTCTTTAATATTTTGTCCAGGGATTAAAAGTAGAAGTTTTATTACCGAAACCCTTTCCTCCACATATCGTTTCTGATTTGCGGTTAGCTCTAAGAATAATCTACAATCAGGAACAACTTCCCCCTCATATTTTGCTATTTTCTCATCAGACAATAGATTTTCATTCTTAAAAATGTCATATCTTGCTGCCCAAAGTTCCTCTGCGAAAACAGGAGAAAATAGATCCATTGCCGCTTCTCTCGCCATCTTTAATTTAATGCGAGCGTTAAACCACTCTCCATTTTTATACAATTCCTCTCCCTTTGCTTTTGAGACTTGGTAAATACCAAAAGCATTAGAGGCTGTACTATCAGAGATTTGAATTATAGAACCTCCTTATCTTTTATGATCTGTTCTGCCCCAGAAATATCAACCTGAGGCCAAATTTGTTTTGCTTTCTCAATATATTCCTCAGCGATGGGAGGAGAATAAAGCCTTGAATGTGAGAATTTTTCAACTTTGGCCAACCATCCTAACGCCGTTTGTTTTTTATTATCGACAATTATTTTATCTAAATTCCCGTATTCTTCGTCGGATATGGGTTTTTCAATTATTTCATTGATTTTCGACAGCCAGCGATCTAATACTACCCCACCGATTGAGAAAAAATCTTTTATAAAATTATTGATTACAGCATAACTTCCAGAAGGATTATCATATTTGTAGATAATATGAATAAGCTCCTCATATGTGATAGGCTCTGACCCATAAAATCCTGTGGTAGAATCAGACCCATCCCGACAAAAAAAGCCAGATTCGACAACACGGATATCATAACCTGTACGGTCATTTGGCCAAATAGTAAAATGGCAAGCATAAGCCAATCTATCTTTTTGACCTATCAGCTCATTATAGAAACAAAACAGTTTCCATAATTTTATAATTGAAGTTTTCTCCCATTTTTCCTTACTGAATTCCGATGCAGAATCTATCTAGTATCACCTCCAATAATGCTTTAGCTTGTTTTTATTTATATTTTTTTTACCAAGCCGTAAAAATCCGCAAAATTTTTTACGAACTCAAGCGGCTTGATAAAGTTTGTCAAAGAACTACTTATTATATATTCTTTAAAGCAAAAGTCAACATTCGGCAACAAAAAACAGGATGTTTACTTCAAATATAATTTCCTGTTTTTTACCAGAAATCTAGGTTATCTAAAATCCTATATACTCGATTTCCTCTTTAAGTTGAATGTTGAACTTGGTGCGGATTTTTTGCTTTACAAGACTTATGAGGATCATCACATCCTCCGCTTTGGCGTCACCGACATTGACGATAAAATTAGCATGCCTACCCGAAATCATAGCCCCGCCGATCTTCTTACCCTTGAGCCCGATTTGTTCGATGAGCCATCCTGCAGGAATGAAGCCGGAGGTGAATTTGATTTTTTCTTCGGGATAATCTTTTAATATCTCCTCCATCTTCCTCTCGCTTAATACCGGATTCTTAAAGATGCTCCCGATGTTAGGATATTCCAAGGGCTGTTTCTTGTTACGACTCTCCAGATTCTCCCTGATTATTTTTTGCATCTCCGCAACATCGCCTTTCTGAAGCAAAAAAACTGCATCGATAATCAGATAATCTTTATTGCTTTTAAAAATACTCTGCCGGTAGGAAAATCCGCAAGATTCTTTTGACAGCTCCGATAATTCATAACTTTCCAAATATCCGCTTTCTGGATTTCTTTTCATTTTAAAAACACGCACGGACTTCACCATCTCTGCGGTATCGCCGCCACCAGCACCAGCATTGTTGCATATCGCCCCACCCACGGTCGCCGGAATACCCGCCGCCCACTCAAGCCCGCCAATCTCCTTTTTCATCAAATCCAAAATAAGCTTACCCAAATAGACACCTCCACTCACTCTCACTTCAAAGTCAGCACCAGATTCATTCACTTCGAAGCCTCTGTTCTCTATTTTTATAACCAGACCATCGAAACCCCGATCCGAAAAAAGAAGGTTACTTCCCGCCCCTAGTACAAAAACCTCCAGTTTATTCGCTATGGCAAAATCCAAAGCATTCCTGATTTCTTCTTCAGTTCGAATGACACAAAAAAAACGGGCAGGCCCGCCTATCCTGAAAGCAGAAAAATCTTTCAAAGAAACATTTTCCTCAATAAAGGGTGGTTTTTGATTTTCCATAGTGTTAAAAATTTCTATTTATATATTGAAGTCATTCTAGCACAGAA
This sequence comes from Minisyncoccota bacterium, assembly GCA_028691985.1. GTDB lineage: Bacteria > Patescibacteriota > Minisyncoccia > JAHIHE01 > JAGLIN01 > JAQUYG01. The sequence continues at coordinate 15,173 of JAQUYG010000009.1, read as the reverse complement.
AAAAACAGGCCGCAAAGCCCGTTTTATTCCCTTTTGTCCATTGCAAGAGATTGAAGCGTATATAGCTTGTAATATGCACCCTTATTCTTGATAAGTTCTTCGTGCGTCCCCTCTTCTACAATCCTTCCTTTTTCCAAAACCACGATATGATTAGCATGCGTGATCGTGCTAAGTCTGTGAGCTATGACGAAAGTAGTGCGCCCTTTCATTAATTTTTGCATCGCTTCTTGTACCAGAGATTCAGATTTGGAATCGAGAGATGAAGTTGCCTCATCCAGAATCAAGATTTTAGGATCTTTCAATATGGCACGCGCGATAGCGATTCGCTGTTTTTGTCCACCAGAAAGCTGCACTCCGCGTTCTCCGACTTCTTCTTCCATACCATTCGGAAAATTCTTCACAAAATCTTCAACATTCGCCGCCCTGATTGCGTTCTCAATTTCTTCCTCTGTCGCATCTGGCCTGCCATAGATCAGATTACTGCGAACCGTGTCATTAAACATGCTGACATCCTGGGGGACTATCGCAATATTGCCGCGAAGATCTTTAAGACTCACTTTCTGTATGTCCACGCCATCAAGCAAGATATTTCCCGAAGTCGGCAAAATATATTTGGAAATAAGATCAACCAGTGTCGATTTTCCCACACCGCTCTCCCCGACCAGCGCCACTACCTCTCCTTGTTTCGCTTTCAAATTTATACCGTGCAACACTTCGCGCGTTTCGTTATAAGCGAATGAAACATCCCGAAATTCTACCTCACCACGAATATTATCTAGCTTGATTTTATTTTTATCATCATAGTCCTCAGTCTCTTCATCGAGCAAAGAATAACCGCGTCTAACAGTTGCCATCCAACGACGATAATGTCTGATGTTAACTCCGATTTTTTGCATAGGCGCTTTTATCAGCGATAGATAACCGATAAAAGCAACCATTTGTCCAATATCTACAATCTTTTGTTGGAGGAAATAAATCATTACAAGGAGAGAAAAGATTGTTAAGAAGGAAACAATTATATCCTGAATAAACCATGTCCTGCCAATTACTTTCCAGAAGCTATCGAAAGATGGCAGGGTTTTTTGTCGTAAGATATGCAACACTCTCGTATTCTCATACTCTTCACCAAAATTAGCCTTAACTAGTTTAATATTAGAGACGGAATCATTTATAACCCCGTAAGCTTCCTCATAAGATTTATTGCCTGCAGCAATATACTCATTTACAGATACGGAGGTATAAAGAGAGAAAAAATAATATAATAAAATACCAATTAACATAATAAAAAAGATAGCCCAATGTATATACCAGCCGATTAAAAACAAGGCGATTGCCATCATCAAGATATCAGCACCGAACCAAAAAACGATATTTTCCAAAAGCGCATCTAGTGCGTCTCCAGCCTTAATATAGCGAGAAGAAAGTTTCCCGCTTTTGTTCTTATTGTGATAAGAAAGTCTAAGGTTCATAGAATGTTCATTCAAGAGCAACAGTAAATCATTCATACAATTCATTGAAACTTTGCTGCCGTTGACAGAACAATATCGATTAGTCCATGCCGAGACATAGACAAAAAGAAACCAAAGGAATAACCAAGTAAAAATAGCTGAGGTTATACCATCGGCTATGATTAAGGACAGCATACGACCTTGAAGATAAGGGACAAGGGCTTGCAAGATCGCACCAAAAAGCACGACTAAAAAAATCGTGTAGAATTTCCTTCTATATTTTGAGAGGAAACTCCAGATTATCCGGATATCTCCTCGGAAGCCTTCTTCCATATTTTTTATACTTTAAGAAAACGCCTCAAGGGCATTTTCACTTGAAGAGCATATTGTACCACAAATGTTTTTTAAGTCAAGCTGTCTTAACTAATCCGTCCGCAATCTCGAAAATATCTCCCGCCCCCATAATAAGCAGTATGTCGCCGGGTTTTGTTTTTTCATCAATAAATTTTCTAGTTTCGCCTAGGTCTTTTGCATAAAAAATATGACCGATCAGCTTTTTATTCCTTTTTTGTATATCCTCTACCAGATTTCGTGAACTCACTGCTTGATCCTCGGTTTCCTCCCTGCCTGCAACATCATAGATTTCAGAGAGAATAATTTCATCGGCAAAATCAAAACTTTTCAAAAAATCTTCGTAAAGTCCACGGGTGCGGTTGTGCTGATGCGGCTGGAACACTGCTACGATTCTGCGATCGGGATAGAATTCTTTGGCCGCCCTAATAGTCAGATCAACCGCCGTCGGATGATGAGCATAATCAGAGATTACTAGCGTGCCTTTATATTCACCTTTGATTTCAAACCTGCGCCAAATTCCCAAAAAACCTTCCAAAGATTCTTTTATCTTTTCCGTCGGTATATTAAGATAAACCCCAAGAACGATTGCCGCCATAGCATTTCTAGCATTAAATTCTCCCGGAACACGCAAAGAGAACTCTCCTAAACTTTCCGCACCGCGCATAACTTCAAAATGAGTCCTTCCAGAAAACGCTCTGAAATTTTTTAAATAGAAATCATTTTTTTCATCCTTCCCGAAATACAAAATCTCTAAATCCCCTTTTTCCGATTTTATTTTTAAGGCGACTTCGCGCACATTTTTATCATCACCATTGCAGATCAAAACTCCGTTCTCCGGCAAGTGCCTCAAAAAATCCAAAAAAGATTCTTTCATCTTATTGATATCTTCATAACAATCAGTATGATCCAGCTCGATATTATTGAGAATCGTAATATGCGGATATAGGCTCATAAAATTATGGCTATACTCACAAGCTTCCGCTACAAAATGCCCGCTATTGCCTACCCTCAGATTGCTGCCATAACGAGGCACGATACTTCCCACCAAAACCGACGGATCAATGCCGCCATCTTCCAAAACCCCTCCGACCATTGCCGTTGTAGTGGATTTTCCGTGCGTTCCACAGATCGCGATTCCCTCCCTGCTGTTAAATACGAGCCCGAGCGATTCGGCATAGGTGATTGTTTGCAATCCTTTTTCTGCAGCAGCCGCAAGCTCCGGGTTTGTCTTCGGAACGGAAGCGGTATGAATAACCAAATCGATATCATCGGTGATATTTTCAGCAACCTGACCATAATTCACCTCGATTCCGATTTTCTCCAAGCCCTTAGTGACCAAGGACGGTTTTATATCTGAACCGACCACTTCCTTGTTAAGAGATTTCATGTAACGAGCAATCGCGCTCGTTCCTATTCCGCCAATTCCTATGAAATATATCTTTTTCAATTTTTCGATATCTATTTTTTTCATATCCATAATCTTATTTTGCTATCCTGATAATTTCATCGGCAACTTTGTCGGCCGCATCCGGAACTGCAAGCTGTCTTGCCATTCTCATCATTTCCATAACTTTCAACTTATCTTCGAATATGCTATCTATCGCATTCATAAAAAGATGCGGCTTCAAGTTCTTCTCGTTCAAAAGTACTGCCGCTCCCGCTTCAGAATAATAAAAAGCATTTTGTGTCTGCCGATCGCTCTCTGCCGTCGACAAAGGCACTAAGATGCTCGGCTTTCCGACCAGCATTATCTCGGCCACCGTATTAGCACCAGCACGACTGATAACCAAGTCACAAGCAGCATAAGCGTTGGCGAGGCTTTGTTTTAAAAAAGGGAAAAGATGATAATCATCCAAGAATGCAATATTCATCTGAGCAACCTTAGACCTGAGTTTTTCATAATCACCGATTCCGCACTGGTGTATGATTTCATATTTTTGTAGAAGATCAGGCAGCAACTCTATGATGAGATTATTGATTTCCCTGGCCCCCTTGCTTCCACCCATTATAAAAAGAACTGGTTTGTCTCCGTCAATCATAAATTTTTTCCTGCTCTCTTCGCGACTGGCCTTGATTACGAAATCGCTCACAGGGTTTCCAGAAAAGAAAACCCTTTCAGAAGGATATAATGCTTCCGTCTGCTTGAAGGAAATGGCAATCCTCTTTGAAAAACGCGATACCAATTTATTGGCCTTGCTCGGCACCGAGTCGGATTCATGCATCAAGACAGGAACCCTGAATAATTTGCCGGCAAAGGCCACGGGCAAAGAAATGTAATCGCCCTTAACAAAAATCACATCCGGCATATAATCAAAAACCCAATATGTCACTTTACATAAATTCAGTATAGCGGCAAGAAGCCCCAGTCTAGCCTTTTTTTTATTTCCGCTTTTTAGGCTTTTATACTTGATATCCGTGTCATTAACGAATGCCTTTAGAAAATCACTTTCTGTGCTTATGAGCATAAATTCTGCCCGCTCAGAAGAGGGACTACTACCAAGCTTACTCTTGAGAGAATCATAGACCGCGATTATTGGAGCCAGGTGCCCGGCGGTAGATTCTCCTGCTATCATTATTCTCATGTTTTTATCGGTTATATTTATTTCTTATTGAAAGAGTTTCCAAATCTGGAAATGCTGAGCAAGATTCCTACTCCGATCAGTGTGGCGAGAAGAGAGGATCCGCCGTAACTGATGAAAGGAAGCGGTATTCCAGTAAGCGGGATAAGAGATGTAATCGCCCCGATATTCATTAGCGCCTGCAAAATTATCCATGAAGTTATCCCGACTGCCATAAACTTTCCGAAATCATCCTTAGTTTCTGACGCGATTTTAAAACCTCTCTGGGCAAAAACGACAAATAGGATAATCACCAACACCGTCCCCCATATCCCCAGTTCCTCACCAATGATGGCAAAAATAGAATCGCCCATAGGTTCGGGAAGATAGTTGAATTTCTGCCGACTATGCCCCAATCCCAGACCTAGAAGGCCTCCTGACCCTAGGGCAAGCAGCGATTGATTTATCTGATAACCGATTCCCTGCGGATCCAACTCGGGATGCAAAAAAACAGTCAAGCGATTCATCCTGTAAGGAGCGATTTTTATAAGAGCCAACACGCCGATAATACCTCCGACAATCATCACAGAAATATAAGCGAGACCAGCGCCGGCGACAAAATACATTACGAACGAAACTCCTGAAACAACGATCAGCGTTCCCAGGTCGGGTTGTTTCAAGATAGGAATCGCGATAAGCGCTAAAATCATAATGAAAGGAAAAAAAACTTCGTTAGGATCATTAATCTTTTTTCTTCGCTGCTCCAACCAAGCAGCCAGATAAATTATGAAAGTCACTTTGGCAAGTTCGGAAGGCTGTATACTCATGCCGGCTATAACGATCCACCGACTGGCGCCTTTCGTCCCATAAGCGAGAGCAGGAACAAAAACAGAGATAAGGAGAGCCAAAGTCACAATCAGAAAAAACGGTGCATATTTCCTGAGGTTTCTATAATCCATTCTGCTTAGTAGCGCCATAGCTAATATACCAGGAACCATTCCGTTTAAAAACTGATGTTTGAGATAATAAAAATTCTCACCGAAATTATTATAACTCAACACGACACTAGCGCTGGAAAGTACGACAAGCCCCAGCACCAACAGAAGTACCACGATTGAAATCAGCTTTTTGTCATAATCACCGGTTTTCATTTTTAGTGCAAAATTATCTCCGCTAAGACCGCTTTTATTATTTCCAGAGCAGAATTTTTTATATTTTCCTTATTTTCTATTATACCACAATTAAACTGAATATTGGCATATTCCATATCAGGATCAATCATCTGTCCTTTTGAAGCGCATTCCAAAAAGAACTCCCCTTCCTCCATATTATTTGCGAAATAAGATTCTCTTTGCAAGATGGGGATCCCTTTTTGTAATTTATAGACACCACTCAACAGAGTTTTCTCTATTTTTATACTTTTATTTTCAGTATTTCGCAAAATAAGCTGAGAAAAATCAAACTCTTTCAATTTCACTCCAAAATCTATCCCTTTGAAATCAAAATCAAGGAATGAAAGGATGTGCAAAAGTAGAAAAGGAATCTCGCCGGCAGCCAGCTCAAGTTTGGTAAAGACTGGAATCGAGCCAACCAAACGAGGGTTTATTTCAATGAGATGCGCCTCTCTGTCACTAACTACAAAATCGAATCCGGCAATACCGCGATAACCGAGAGAAAAAAGCATCGCTGCCACCTTTTTTATAGAGTCTTCTGCCTTATTTTTTATTTCATCATCAAGAGATTTGCCATAAGCATAATCGTTACCACAAGTTCCGAGAGAATTCCTGTTAAAAGCCGTAAAGCCGGTGATTTGAAAAATTGGCTGACTCACAAGAGTTCCAAAAGAACCGACACAGGCATTAAAAGTATAAGTATCACCTTCCTTGAAATCAGAAATCTTAATCTTGCGACCGCCATTGCTTTTCAATATTTCATTGAGATCGTTTTGATTTTTTACCAAAAAAGTGGAATTGCCGGAATAGCCATGGGCAAATTGAACTACACATTTTTTGCCATCAGAAAAATCCGAAATGTCTGAAGAAATACCACCCCCTATATTTACAACCCGACTGTTTGCATTGGCGATGCCGAGCTTTTTAGTGATCTCCGCAAATTTCACTTTATCCTCAAATTCCCTGTTAAGCGCAGCCGTGTTCCCCAGGTATCTGAAATCATTCTTTTTACAAAGCTTCTCAATCATGGGGCTGGGCTTGAAGGTTATTATATTGGCAATTCCCCCTCTGGAATTCTTTTTAATATATTCCAAAGTCTTGATATCGGACAAAAGCTTTCCAGAATTTTTTATACCCTCACCCACATGAAACACTTTAACGCCAGACTGCCCAAGAATTTCCAGATTATCCGGCTTTTTTGAACAAATGATATGAAAATCAGGAATCTCTTTCTCCAGCCCGATAGCCCTTCCGACGGCAGGTGTCACGAAAAAAATCGGACCTGCTTCCTCTAAAAAACTAAAGATATTTCTTTCTAACATATGTTATCTTATATAATTTTTTACAATTTCATCTACTTCCTTAAAATTTTCTGCACTATATATTTTAGTCTCATCCACTCGTACTCCTGTTTTCCGCAGCTTCCCAGAAAAGATACAGGCTGCCTTCTCAAATTTTTCTTTGTCTTGGGTCTTTATAAAACCCGCCAGGCTCGCACACCCCTCTGGAGAAGTCTGCACGCCTTTGCTTTCTAAGATATTTCTTGCCTCAGTAATTTCTTCTGCACTGACATAAACCCCCCTTCCCCCAGTCTTTTTGATTATATCGAGGACTTCCTTCTTGCGCGCAGTATTTTTAACCCCTAATCTGCCGGCCCTTGATTCTTCATCCTCGTTCGGGTTATTTATTGAATTTATATTATCTCGATTTTCATCAAACTCCTCCGCAATCGAAAATATTTCCCCGCTCTGCACCGCATACATCTTCGGAATCTTCCGATTCTTCTCCATGGCAAAATATTTTTCAAATCCACGATACATCCCGATAAAAGAACTGCCCGAGGTTACAAAAGTGAAAACGGCATCGACATCGCCCACCTCGTCAGTAATTTCAAAGGCAATCGATTTAAAACCCTCGATTGAATCATCATCCAATGAGGGGCGAAGATTCGGCATGGTATATTTTGCTGCGACATAATTGGCAAGCCGAATCGCTCTTTTAGATTTTATTGTAATCGGATTATATTTTTGTATATCTGCAACCTTAGCCTCGTCGGTATCTGGAGAGATGAATATGAAAGCGCGCATATTTGCCTTTCTCGCATAGGCCGCCGTCGCGATTCCTGCGTTTCCCGAGGTGGAAATTGTGATATTTTTAAAACCCCTTTCTTTCGCCAGAGAAATCTGATAAGCCAGACTCCGCCCCTTAAGCGACCCACATTCATTCTTATCCTCCCGTTTGAAATAGAGATGTTCGATCCCCAAGATATTATTTATGCTTCGGTTCTCCTCCAAGGGAGTATTCCCGTCCCCAAGAATCAATCTATCCTTTTCTCCTATTTTTTCCGCATAAAAATCAGCATATTTCCAAATGCCTCCTTGTTTTTTCGGGTTTTTAAATAAAAAATCGAGCATATAAGATTTGCTTATCATGCTCTAATTTTACAACGAAAAAGACGGAATGGGAAGGAAAAACAATTTATACAAAATAAAACGGAAGAAAAATGTTTCTTCCACAAAATGGTTTCCACCATTTCGCAACCTTTTAAACTTTTTTAGTTTTTATTTTTACCTATGTTTTATCCTTCCAGTAGTTGACACCCCAGGTACCTCTGTTGTATAGCCAGATCTACCATCCGAAAAATCTACCTGAATAGTAGCGACGACATCATCACCCAAAAAGAAGCAATGTCTTCTATTATGTTCTTGATATCTTCTTTTCCATTCAGGAAATCTTCCATGAACCGCTGGCATAGAAATAGTAAGAGCTACCGCGACCATTATAAGGGCAATTAACACGCTAAGCCATAGATACAAATTGATTCCTGAAATAACAGCGAAAAGGAGAGAGCCTCCGGTCATCATAAAATAATCTACCGGAATATTCCATATAAACCTTGCTGTAGGATACCTCCTCTCGACAAAAGTTTCTTTCCAACCATATAATTCAGAAGGATTCATTATATTCCACAAATAATCCTCCAGATTAGTGACCAGTAGCATCCACGCGCCTAGTTGGACAAGTTTTTCGATTGGAATCCATATTCCAAAAACTGCGATACTAGTTATCTCAAATGCCATAAATAGCATAAGTCCCAATAGAATATGGTATGAAGTTATTTCTTTTGTTTCAGGAGATTTTTTATATCTTGCGCAAGGAAATAATGCTGCCCAGGATATGGTTCCTTCAGTTTCAATTTCAAACAATGCCCAGATAATAGCAAAAGCGATTAAACTGGGGGCGATTTTTAAAAAAGCAGGGATTCCCGCTTCAGTTTCGAACACCTTGTCATTCCTCCTTTTATCAGAAAATTTCGAAATTATATCCTAAAAAACTCAGCAACACTAAGAATATAATAATTACTAAAACAATTAACGCTAGCGGTTTCGTAATTTCAAGATACATCTTGCAAGCACCCACGCTATATGGATTTAATGCTCCTCCAAAAAAAATCAGGAGTGCAAAGAAAATCCAAAGAATGAGAATAGCTGCAAACACTGTTAGTAAAAACATTTTATACCTCTTTTTTTGTTTTTATCTTTTTATTTATTGAAACAATAGCACTAAAAAATGTTTATGTCTAATAATTCCAACAAGCTAATTTAAAAATAAAAAAGCCTACAGATCTTGTTATCTGCAGGTTGGCAAAATGCCCTTTAAGGACTCACCATAATTCGCATAATTTTGGAACTACGCGAAAAATAAAATAGACAAAAAAAGCTAAAAACAAAAGAATAATAAAAAACCAATTCATTTTTTCTTGTGGTGTCATTTTACCCCCCCTAATAAATCTTTTTTATTTTATATAAATAACACATAATCAATTTTTTGTAAATATTTTTAAATTCAAAAAATAAAAGCCGAAATTAATCGGCTTTCTTTTGAAAATATAAGTTTTGCTTTTTTATTAAGCTTCGATGGAAGACTTAATCGTTTCTTCAGGAACTTCGAGCATGAAGACGAACGAAGCTCTATTATATTGATTTTTAGCGACCATCTTTAGTCCTGCTTCCTTAAACATCTTTTCATAGTCCTCTTCGCTCAAACGATTATATTCACCTCTACTCCAATTATAAAATCTATTCAAGGCCCGGTCTCCAGCTCCATCAAAACCATCCCTTTTAATTTCATCAACGATTATTATTTTTCCACCAGGACCAGCCAGCTTAACCATTTTTTCAAGCGCCTCTTTCTTTTCTTCCAGCTCAAAAAGTTGCAAAAAATTAGAAGCCTCCACTATATTCTTCTCGCCAGACTGTCTTTCAATTTTTACATCCTCAAATTTTTGTCCTAAATGTCTAATATTATCGTTTTGAGAAATTTTTTCAGATGGAGCTGCGTAAGGATCAATAAAAATCGCCTTTGTATTTTCTGAAAGATATTTACCTAATATCCCAAAAGGGTTTTCACCATGACCAGAGCCTATACTAATCATATTTTCAATATTTTCGAAAAAGCCTTTTGGCAAATCACCATCTTCTTTAATCTTTTCGATTGCCTTAATTATATCGTTTGTAAATTCTCCACGCTTAGTTTCAATCGACCCCATATCGGCCACCATCTGCGAGATTTTATTTCTTGTTCCTTCAATTTTTTTCTTAAAAGTGTCTTTTGGCATTTTTTCCAATCTACTGAATTTATCATTAAAAGACCCTTCTTTCTCTAAAATATTTCTTTCAATTTCTTCTAAAGACTCTTCTTTGTGCCCTGTCGTTATTTCCTTCTTGTCGCCCTCATCGCTTTCTATTTTCTCTCTAACTTCTCCGATTTTTTCGGATTCTGATTTTACAGACCCTTCTTCAAAAATTTTCTTATCACCTTCCGCAACTTCTTCAACCTCTAGCAAAGATCTCTTTTGCTCTTTTGATTCTTCAACAGCCCTCATTCTACCTTCCATACTATTGAGATTTATTTCTTCTTTTTCCATAATTTTAATTGATTATTCTTTAAAAATTATTTATTTTTATTCCCCTCCTCGTAAATATCGAATTCATATCCAAAGCGATTTTTTTTATCCATCCTGCCGTGGGTAAGAAGATAAATCCCTTGACCGACATCCTGCAATAGTACTTTTAGATAGCCTTCTTTCTTGAGACGACGCGAAGAAACTCTGATTTTTACACTGGACATAAATCTGAACCTGCCCAATTTACAGCCACGCTGAGCATAATCAGAATCTTCTCCTAATATAATTTTTTCATCAAATCCACCCAGCTTTTGATGAATATCTCTTTTCACAAAAATACACCATCCACCCGCGAGAGGTTTGGCAAACTGAGACGATGCAACGAAATAATTCCACCAACGAAAAAAAAGTCTATCCAAATAATTACCCTCGGTAATTGCGACAGGAACCCCCATCGAGAGCTTTTTCTTATCAAATTCCCTAAACGCATCTTTCAGAAAGTTAATATCCGGCATTTCAGTATCGGCATCCAAAAAAAGAAAGATGTCACCGTTTGCCACCGCCGCGCCGCGATTTCTGCCTTCTGCCGGCAACCCACCCTGAACAACTTCGGCGCCAAAACTCCTTGCGACTTCCTGTGTCCTGTCTTGAGATTTATTGTCCGCCACAATAATTTCATAATCAGAGAAGCTCTGTATCTTGATACTATCCAAAAGCTTAGGCAAATATTTCTCTTCATTTTTAGTCGGTATGATTATTGATAGCATAACTTTATATTATTATGATTCTTTTTTCTTTTTTATAAGTTCTCTATATAGTCCCACAACCTTTTCGGTCCATGGGGCTATACGAAATTCCTGAGCATTCACCCTGGCACTTTCAGACATCTTTTTGCGAAGCTCAACATCTTCGATCATACGGATTGCGTTCTCGGCAAAGTTGTCTTCCTTGTTGTCAGTCAGAATTCCATCCTGACCGCTCTTAATCATATCCTCTATGCCGCTTGCTTTGACCGCCACAACAGGAAGTCCGGCTGCCATCGCCTCCACGGCAACTAACCCTTGTGTCTCCGTAAGCGAAGCAAACACAAAAATGTCGCTTGCTTGATAGTGCGCAATCATTCCCGTCTTGTCTAGAAGCCCGGTAAAAATCACGCTTTCCCCCAAGCTAAGCTCCTTCACAAGCACATCCAATTCGTCTCTGAAGCTCCCCTCTCCCACTATCATCAGCTTGGCATCCTTGCGAGTTTTTCTGATTATTGCGAATGATCTCACTATAAAATCAATGTTCTTTTCCGGAACCACACGACTGGCCGTTATGAGAAGCACCTCGTTTTGCTTCACGCCATATTTGTTCCTGATTTCATCTCGCTTGCCGCTATCTTTCGAAAAGTGATCGATATTGATTCCGCTAGGTATTACATAGACCGATTTTTTTACCCCGGAGTCAAAAAGCAGTTTTTTAATGGCGCTGGAAGGGGCGATGATTGCGTCGCATTGTTTCAAATAACGACTTAAGAACCAATTGATTATCTTTTGTGAAACCACTTTTGGAACCAAGAAAATATAATGATAATAATCCTCGAATTTGATATGATAAGTGAATACCATCGGCACATCCAATTTTTTGGCAAATTTTTTCGCCTCCCATCCCAAAGAAAAAGGTTGATGACTATGGATGATATCAAGATTCAAAGCACGGATTTTCTCTTCCATCTTAGACCCGAAAGGAATGGGGATCACATATTGATAGTCGTCATAAGTGAAAGCGAATGATTTGTAACGAAAGACATTTTTCTCCGTTTCCTGCCAATTCGGATAATTAGGAGCGAAGATAAAAACCTCATGTCCTGCGTCCTGAAGCCCCTTGCTTAAATTGATAACGGAAGTCTCCATTCCTCCCTTAGAAGGAATATAATAATTTATGAACATTCCTACTCTCATGTCGGTATGTTATTTAATTAAATGAGTGTCTATTTTTTATTTTTTTTTACGAAGCAATCCTTCAAAAAATACCAAAAGGATGGAAAATATACGAAGCTCATAAAAAGCAAAGAGATCACTATTATCGCGTCATAACTGGCACGCACCCAATAATCGTCCTCCAGCCTCATCCACATTCCGAACTCATCGAAGGTAAGACCCATTCCGATTCCATAAAGAGCGCCGATCTTAAGCCTGTTTTTTTCATTCTGAAAAGTTAAGGACAAGAACCCGACGATTGCCATTATAAAGATGCCATAGTTAAGGTGGTGGATATGATAACCACGGACATAAATATATGGGTCATCAAAAATACCGGAGTTGGCGAAAATCACATAAGCCCTTACAAAAATAAAAGTAAACAGAAAAGAAACCAGCACAATAAAGCTGACTCTTTTTTCATGTTTTCTAATCAGATTGTCATAAGAGAATTTTCTCATCGCCCTAATTATCAATAAAATTTTATCTCAACTATAGAAAGCAAAGTGTCTAGATTCAGATCAACCCTATCGCTTGATTTATCATAATTAGAATTTTTATATTCTTTGTAACTTCTACCAAGTTCTAAATCATCCAGATTATCCTTGCTAAATTTCAGATCGGAATATATGCGAAGTCCTGAATCCCAAGGAATCATAATTACAAGCCGTGAGCCGACAGCTTCTATATCGACTTTTCTAGCAGCCTTACCAAGGATAATTTCTCCCGACCCCCAAGAGACAGCATAGTTGAGATCACTCATAACAAGATTCTCCGCTTCTATTCTGTCGCTACTATATTTCGTCTTTACATCAAGATTTACAGGGCGATTCTTTCCGATTGCAATCTCCCAAGAATTATTATTATCCCACGGGCTGAAAACATATTCGCTTTTCATGTCACCCTGGATTTCATACAGGTTTTCCCTTTCATATCCTGCCGCACTCATCATAAGAGATATTCCGCTCGGGGTAGTCACACTCCCGCTGATAAAATTTTCTTCTTGCTCATAAATTTTTACCCTCCCAGAAGAGAACTCGACTTTAAGGCCGGTCGCTTTTTCTTCCGGCATGGCTTGATTTATCTTTATCGTATCAATATCCCTCTTATGGAGGATATCGCCGCCCTGAAAATTGTATATCGTGAACACGACAAAACCCAGAACGATTGCAGGCGAGATGATTCTGATAGGATAAAAACGCCCCCTACCGGATAAAAGGGCTACCCCGATAAGGACAAAAATCAAAGGCCAGAGACGGAGAAATTGAAATATTATATTTACCCTAACAAACCCAAAAGAAATCATTAAAAATATAAAACCTAAAAGTAAAAAATATATTCCATTTGAAATTTTGTCTATAGAAGCATTCATTCCCGAGACTTATTAACAACTTAACTTTTACTAATTATAACACAAATATACTTTTATAAAATACTCTTTGATATTTGCTCCTAATACTAATCTAGGTTATTTCTATTTGCCATAACTATCCGACAGAAGTCTGCCCTTAAATATCTAAAAATCATACCTCAGAATCGTCTATTTTACTAATACATAGCTAACGCGGGAACGAGTCTCCAAACCCAGTCCCAATAGTTTTAAATTTCACAAAACAAAACCCCATCACAATATTCTTTTACCATAGCAACTTTTTATCTTGAAATCGAACCAAAAGGAACCGATCCAAAGACCAGTTCCCGCAGAGAGTTATCATGCACGGAGTAGCAGGACTCATCCTACACTGCCGTCCAAAGCAAATCAAACCCATATCTTAATTAAAATTTTCCATCCTTCTAAAGATAACCGCGCGGGTTGGAAAACTGCTACTCCAGAATATAGCTTTCCCTGTCTGCGATATTGATTTCATAGATACTATCCATTATCCATATCGATGATTGTTTTATCACCGAAGACCAGAGTGCAAGTATCAAGTTCAGTTACTATGCCTTGGATATATGCTCAACCGCAGACAACAATGTTATTGTTTACCGCAAAAGTTCCACCAGCCCTGTTAATACGAACTAGGCTGCCAATTCCCCTAGCGGTATAGGCTATCGCCTGGTCACCAGAACCGTTCATATTGATTGTAGTATAGGCTGCCCCGGAATTAGGAGATATTCCAACCGCATCCGCTGCTATTACATAATCACCAGCAAGATTTATCTGTCCACTATTGAGTTCACCGTCAGTTTGAGTAAAATCCCCCAGTACTTCCACAGTGCCTGAGATAAGAAGATCATCAGAATTATATTTATTCAATTTCAGATTATAGAAACTGACTGCAATCTTAATATTAGCGGCAACCGCGCTGGCGGATATGGACGGATCATTATCTGTCGTCGAAGCGTCAGGGATGGTGACATTGTCTACCGAAGTAGGAACTGTGCCCAAGCTCCAGTTGCCCAGTCGGTTGATACTGCTCCGGTCCAAATGGTATCGGCGGCATGGGATCGGTTCATGGGTATGAAAATTGCCGTCAATTGAAATATGATTGTGAGGAAAAAAACATTATAGAAGATACATTTTTTGGCTGGAGTTTTTTCTCTTTCCATCGGGATGATTGTTTCTTTTTTTTACAGTATGGAAGGCGGACAAGCTTCGGGATTAGCATCCCTGCCCTTGCGGGAACGGGCTATAGGTCTCTTTAGGATAGCAAGATGCAGAGAAAAGAGCGGGGGCTTAAAACCCTAACTCTAGAGTTTTAAGTTTCACAAAAAGATGTTCTGTGACAATAAAATATTTACCACTATCAGAAAATTCTATCCTGAAATAA
>JAQUYG010000034.1 GCA_028691985.1 Minisyncoccota bacterium | reverse complement strand
TTTTAACCCCTTTTTTTCTCCCAATCATGTTTGTTTTGTTTTGATTGGGATGTTGACGCCTACCCTTGAATTGGATAGGAGTCAATGTCCATAATAGCATATATAAAATATTTGTCAAGAGGTACTGGTAATGTGTATATACATGTCACCTTGTGTCATTTACTACTTAAGTTTTATCTAAAATAAAAAAACCATCATTGGTACGGTCCTGTTGATGATAAAATAAGCAAAAGAGAAAGGTTAAGTTAGAAAAATGTTGCAAACCTTTGCATTATTTTTGGAATAGTTCTCTCCCTTTTACTCATTTCTTTATGAGAGTAGCCAAGAGACAGGCAAAAGTCAACAGCTTAACAAAAATAAAATCTTAATTATTTTAAATAAAAGAGTGGCTATGGAGGGGGCATTTTTAGAGGAGAGGTTTTCGGGGTGATGAAGAAATCCCCTCCATAGCATGCGAATATTATAGCCGCTATTTAATCTGAGTCAAGAGATATCAGTAATGTGTACATACATATTGCACTTTTGTTAGACTGAGGGCATATGTCAAAAAATATGCCAAAATCAACACAAGAGGAAAAGTACAGGTGGATAAAGCCTGTGCTAGATGGCGAGATAACCATCAAGAATATGAGCAAGGTCTGTCCTTTCTTAGAAAGGACGCTCAAGTATTGGCTGTCCCACTATCGCAAGGACGGAATGGAAGGATTAAGGAACAAATCCAGAAGACCGAAGTCTCATCCCAATGAAACCAGTATCCGAATCAAAGAAGAGATAATCAGCTTAAGGAAAGAGAACGGATTATGTGCAATAAAACTTAAATGGAAGTTAGAAAAACAAGGGATAGAAATCCATGAAAGAACTATAGGAAAGATAATCAAGGGAGAGGGGCTAACCAGAAAGTATCGAGTTAGAAAGATTCGATACAAATACATCAAGGAAACATTAAAAAAAGGAGATTTGATTGAGATTGATGTAGAGTGTGTGCCTAAATTCTTAGATAATAAGCAGTATTATCAGTTTACCGCCATTGATTGCGCTTCCAGATAGAGATATTTGAAAGTGTATTATGAGGAACAATCCAATATCAATTCTATTGATTTTCTCCATGAGGTCATCAAAGCATTTCCTTACAAAATCAAAGCTATTAAGACGGACAACGGAGCTATATTCACCAATCGCTATACGGGCTATCTTAAGAGTTCTGATATATTCAATCCCAGGCTGCATTCATTAGATGTGGAGTGCAAGAAATTAGATATTGAACATTATCTCATTGATCCGGGGAAACCTGCTCAAAATAGCAATGTGGAAAGAAGTCACAGGTCAGATCAAGAAAGCTTCTATGACAGAGTTAAATTTAATAGTTTGGAAGAATTGAGGTATAATTTAAAATCATGGAATATGTATTACAACAATTTAGAACATTGTGGTCTAAACGGTCTAACCCCTAATCAAGCTCTTAGTTTGTGAGTGCAAAGTGTATGTGCCTAAAACACTGTAGAAAAAATAAAAAACCTTTCCCGAGATAAAGATAAAAAGAGGCTTGGTTTTTTGGGGCGTGAAATTTGTTCACAAAAAAGATGCTTTTTTACTTCACTTTTAAATTTTGGCGATTTTTTTCTTTTTTGACTAAGCAGAGCCATAAATCACAATCCCCAATGACAAAAAATATAGACAGAAACAATTATATCCATTTTTTATATTTGAAAAATAGGAAAGAGATTAGCGTGACGCTGAGCATCATTATGATTATTATCCAAAATCCGAAAGTATTCTGCAAAAGAGGCATTCCGCCGATGACATTCATACCGAAAGCGTTGGCAATTAGGGAGAGGGGGAGTACCATAACTGAAAAGGCGGTTAAGACTCTCATCGTGTCGTTCAGCTTGTGTGAGAAGAGCGATTCGTTGGTCTGTTCGAGCGCCTCTATCATTTCCTTGTGATTTTCCAGCGTGTTCCAAACTTTTATATTGGATCCGATGACTTCTTTGGTTTCGCGCGGATAGTCTTTGCCGGCGATTTTGCAGCTTGAACGAGCCAGGCTTTCCAAGACAGTTCTTTGTGGTTTCATCGCTTTTCTGAACCCGATAATGTCGTGTTTGACGAAGGCGATCTCTTTCAGGAGTTTTTTTTCATCACCATCGAAGATCCTTTTTTCGATTTCGTCGATATGGTCGTCGATATGGTCGAGCATCGGCATCCTGGTATCTATAAGCTTGTCCAAAATCCGATATAGAGAGAAAACGGCGTCGTTTTCAAGATAATAATCCCTTATCGCTTTATCTTCCTGGCAATGATTAAAAATCCTTCTCAGTTCGGGGAAAGAATTGCAATGGCTAGTTACTAGAATATTTTTAAATAGGATTATATCGAGCTCTACGGAACTGGTTTTTTTTGTTTTTTTGTCGAATACGGGAAAGTGGATTACTACAAAGAGATAGCCTCTATAGTCCTCAACTTTCGGTCGCTTGATGGGCGGGATGAATTCTTTGAGGATTGACGGAGCGATATCGTATTTTTCTCTCAGAAAGCGGGTGGTATCTTTGTTGGGGCCCACGATGTTTAGCCAAGTAATTTCTCCGTTCTTTATTTCTTTTATCATTTTATTTTTATGATTTTTATGCTTTAAATAAATTATAGCTTTTTCGCCCAAGCTTGACAAATCGTGTTTTTGGAGCAGGTGTCATGGAAAAGATTGTGCAGGTATTTTGTTCGTTTTTTGCCTTGACTTCATTTTTTAAAGTTATATACTGGGATTAGCACTCTTGAGTGACAAGTGCCAACGAATAAAAAACTTTATGACCGAAAGGCAAGAAATAATATTAGGTTCGATAATCAAAGAATATGTTGATTCTGCTATGCCCGTGGGCTCGTCTCTGCTGGCGGAGAAATATTATTTTGATCTGAGCTCTGCTACTCTTCGTGCAGAAATGATGGCGTTGGAGGAAGATGGATATCTGTATCAGCCGCATACTTCTGCGGGGAGAATTCCGACCGATAAAGGATTTAGGTATTTTGTGGATGAATTGATGGAGGAAAGGCAGCTCGGAATTCGCGAACAAAAAGCGTTGCAGGTGGAAGTGTTGAAGTTGAAAGCTCAAAACAAGATGCTTGCTCGGACGACCGCAAAACTGTTGTCTTCGATGTCAGACTCGTTGGCGATAAGCGGACTTATAGAGTCGGAGGATTTTTATAAATCGGGAACGCAAAAACTTCTTTCTAAGCCGGAGTTTGGCAGTTTAGACAGTATATGTAAATTGGCAGAAGTGCTGGATTATCTTGATGAGAATGCTGATGATCTCTTTCGAAAGATGGAAGGGAATAACGAAGCTGAAATTTTTATCGGACAGGAGAATCCGATCCGTTTTGCTGATGAATGCAGTATGGTCGTTTCCAGATATAATTTGAAAACGGGAGAGGAGGGGCTTTTGGCGATTATCGGTCCTAAGAGGATGAAATATTCAAGGAATGTTTCCATTATAAACTATTTTAAAAAACTGCTCGGGGGAAATTTGGTCGTTGTGTCGGTCATAATCTCTGTGCAGAATATATAAAAATAAATCGGATAAAATTTGTAAAATATGGAAAAAACTCAAAAAAAAGATGAGTCAGAAAAAAATAAGAAAGCAGATAAAAATGTAAAGGGAGATAAAACACTCAATGAGAACGAGATAGAAAAGTTAAAAAGTGCTTTGACCGCATCTGAACAATCGGCGATTGATAATCTGGCGGGATGGCAGAGGGCGAAAGCGGATTTTGTAAATTTTAAAAAAGATCAGGAAAAGATGCTGGGTGATTTTCGTAGGTATGCTAATGAGGATATGATTTTGTCCCTTTTGCCGACTGTGGACAGTTTTGATTTGGCGACGAAACATTTGCCAGAAGAACTCAAGGATTCTGACTGGGTGAAAGGTATTATATGCATCAAAGGGATGTTTGAAAGTTTTTTGAGGGATGCGGGAGTGGTAGAGATTAAATCTGTCGGAGAGAAATTTGACCCGTTTTTATTTGAGGCAGTCAGCGAAGAGGAATCGGATGAAGAAGAAGATACTGTTATCGAAGAAATTCAAAAAGGATATAAGATGGGGGAAAAAATAATCCGTCCGGCAAAAGTTAAAGTGGCGAAGGAAAAAGAATAGTCGTATATTGATAAAAATGGATATCGCAGAATTCTTAAATAAGTCGACAAACGGAATGAGGCGGTAGATAATAGAGAAAAATAAATCAATCGGTGTAATATAAGTCATTATTTAATTTAAAAAATATGTCAAAATTATACAAGTGTTCAAAGGGTTGTGGAAGTATCGAGGAAACGGATAAGAACGAGACGCCGGTATGTTGCGGCATTTCAATGGAAGAAATCTCTGAGAATGAGGTTTTCGGATGTAGTGGCTGTTGTGCTTGCTGCGGTGGTTGCGGTGCGGATGAGGACTGTGGTGACGAGGAAGAGGAAAATGAGGATAAATAATCCTATTTAAGAATAATTTTTAAAAAAGGAGATAAAAAAATATGGCAAAAATATTAGGAATTGATCTCGGAACTACAAATTCTGCCATGGCGATTGTCGAGGCGGGGGAACCGAGAGTATTAGAAAATAAAGAAGGCAACCGCACGACTCCTTCGATTGTGGCAATGAGCAAATCCGGCGAGAGGCTGGTAGGTCTTATCGCAAAACGGCAGGCGGTCACCAATCCTAAAAACACGATCTATTCCGTAAAAAGGTTGATCGGGCGCAGTTTTGACGATGAAGAAGTGGGGCGAGACAAGGAGCTCTTGCCTTATGAAATCGTTAAAGCGGGCGAGGGTGCAAAAGTTAAGATGGGGGACAAGGAATATACCCCGCAGGAAATTTCCGCAATGATTCTGCAGAAACTCAAGGCGGATGCTGAAGAAAAATTGGGCGAGAAAATTACCGAAGCGGTTATAACCGTGCCGGCGTATTTTAATGATTCTCAGAGACAGGCTACCAAGGATGCGGGGAAAATTGCGGGGTTGGATGTGAAGAGAATTATCAATGAACCGACGGCGGCAGCGCTTGCTTATGGATTCAATAAGAAGAAAGAAGAGAAAATCGTGGTCTATGATTTGGGTGGTGGAACTTTCGATGTTTCGGTGCTGGAAGTCGGGGATGACACGATTGAAGTGAGAGCTACGAATGGTGATACTCATTTGGGTGGAGATGATTTTGATCAGAGAATCATCAATTGGATTGTGGATGAATTCAAGAAGGATCAGGGAGTTGATTTGAGTAAGGATGAAATGGCGCTACAGAGGCTTAAGGAAGCGGCAGAAAAAGCCAAGCACGAACTTTCTTCTTCAGTTGAGACGGAAATCAATCAGCCTTTCATAACCGTGGGTGCTTCGGGTCCGAAACATCTGACATTGAAACTTACGCGCGCTAAGTTGGAAGAATTAGTGGATGATCTTATTCAAAGAACCATAGAACCTTGCAAGAAAGCTCTGACGGATGCAAAGTTTTCTACGAGCGATATCAATGAAGTGATATTGGTCGGAGGTATGACCAGGATGCCGGCGGTGCAAGAAGCAGTAAAAAAGTTTTTTGGCAAAGAGCCTAATCGTGAAATTAATCCCGACGAAGTGGTTGCGGTCGGTGCTGCGATCCAGGGAGGAGTTATGCAGGGTGATGTGAAAGATATTTTGCTTCTTGATGTCATTCCTTTGTCATTGGGAATCGAGACCTTGGGAGGAGTTTCGACCAAACTTATAACTAAAAATACGACTATCCCGACACAGAAGACCCAAGTATTTTCTACGGCAGTGGATAATCAACCTTCGGTGGAAATCAATGTTTTGCAGGGTGAAAGAGAGATGGCAACGGATAATAAATCTCTCGGCAGATTTGTTCTCGAGGGATTGCCACCAGCCCCGCGAGGTGTGCCGCAAGTCGAAGTTTCATTCGATGTTGATGCTAACGGGATTTTGAATGTTAAGGCCAAAGATAAGGCAACCAGCAAGGAGCAGTCAATCAGGATTGAGGCGTCATCGGGTCTTACAGAAGAGGAAATTGAAAAGATGACCAAAGATGCGGAATTGCACGCAGAGGAAGATAAGAAGAAGAAAGAAGGGATCGAGATCAAAAATAATGCCGATACCTTGACTTATACCACCGAGAAGCTTATTCGTGAGAGCGGAGACAAGATAAAAGCGGAAGATAAAAAATCCTTGGAGGATAAGGTCGAGGCGCTCAAGAAAGTTAAAGACGGCGAGGATGTCGAGGCGATTAAGAAAGCTTCAGAGGAACTTTCCACAGAGGCTCAAAAAATCGGTGCGGCGATGTATCAGCAGGAAGCGACGAAAGAAGGAGGGCAGAAACCGGAGGATAAAAAGGAAGAGGGTCCGGTTGAGGGGGAATATGAGGAAGTGAAAGATGATGAGGATAAGTCTGATGGGGAAAAGAAATAATTTATCGTCAGGGCTTATAATATAATCGATAAAAAAACAGACGGTGTGATGCCGTTTGTTTTTTTATATTTTAAAAAAGGAGTAGCGGGATTTATCCCGCATGATTATCCAATGCGGGCAGAACATATTATCGCGAGGAGGTGTCCAATTAAGTAATTTTTTACATTTGGAGTAATGTAATTTATTTTATATTGTGTTTTGTGTTGCTTGGGACAGCCACGCAGGTTGAAACCTGCTACTCCGTGAGATATATCGCTCTAGTGTGTTTTGTGTTGTTTAGGACAGCCGCGCAGACTGAAGTTTGCTACTTCGTGAAATATATTATAGGGAGCGTTTGAAATTATGATAAGATGAATTCTATCATTGGCGTGAACCAATTATTTTTTATTCCTAGCCTGACAAACCCTGCAAGGAGCAACAACACCAGAACCAGCATAAAACGATTAGCAACTTTTCTTGGATCAGGACGACCTTGATACGCCGGTTTCCCCCAGTCTGCTTTTGACATATTTTGAATTTTATTCGAGCTTAAATTGTTTTTATTATAGCTCAAAAAATCCCTGTTGACAAGTCGGCGAAAATATGATAAGGTGTGAACAATCAATTTATTTCATTTCTTCTTTCCCATTCGTGGCTGGATGGTTGAAAAAAAGAAAAAGAAGATTTTTATAGATAGATTGATTACTACTATAAAATAAAATAAAATCTCTTGTCTGCCAGTGGCTCTGGATGGTGAGAGAAATGGATGTGTATTTCAATGAACGATGGAGATTTGATTAAAAAGAACATAAGTAGAAGCGAGGAATTGCGAAACAAATTTTTTGGACAAGGAGGACTTTGTCCAGATAAGTCAAGAACCACGACTTCATGTCGTGATTATCCAAAAGGGGAAATTGTGATAGTTTCATCTCAAAAGGGGGTAGTCTCCTGTGTCGAATAAAAAAAATGGAAGAAGGAGAACGCTCACTTTTGACCCCTCAGTCCTTCTGCAAGGGAAAAAAACTTTTTCAGAGACGAAAAATATCCCAGTTGTAGGGAATGGGGAATCTAAGGGGCCTATTGATATCTTTCTAACACCAATGAGCGTGGTGTTGACCCTATAATTTTAAAGTAGTGAGAAGATAAAAGTTTTTATGATTCTAAAAAAGAATCGTTATCGATTATCTTCCCACTACACCCAAATTTTAAACATATAAACGCATTTAGGATGTGTTTTTTGTTTGTGTGGGTTTTTGTTCTCTGTTGAAGCGGGAATCGGTCTTTGGACCGGTTCGCTGTGGTTTTTATTTTTGGGTGAAATAATATAAAATATGAAGGATCGGGTCAGAGACCGCGCTCCCGCAATTGGAATATAAAACTACAAAGGACCGGGTCGGAGACCGCGCTCCCGCCATAAAAACGCACTCTCGCGTGGATGTGCTTTTTGTTGTCTAAACTGTGAAAAGGCATTATACTTGAGATAGTTTTGCTTTTTTAGAAGACTATAATTTTTCATAAAAATATGAGGAAGAGAAATATAATAATCGCAGTGGTTATACTTATCCTGA
>JAQUYG010000008.1:22302-41244 GCA_028691985.1 Minisyncoccota bacterium | reverse complement strand
AAAAAAATCTTGATATTTTCAAGAGCTTCTTTGCTGGTGGTTTTGTCAGTCACGGTTTCTAGAATTTTGACTCTTTCAAATCGCATGATTTATTTCTGAAATGGAAAAGTTTCCAGAAGTTTGTGCTTCGTGGCGCCCTTGGCGTAGGTCTGGCTGGAATATAGGTTGATTTCTTCGACTTTGAATTTACCGCGCAAGCGTACATTCGTCTGTCTGCCTTTGAGCTGGTTTCCTTTGGCGGTTGCCAACACGATGTGCGGCAGAAAGTTTTTTTCTTTGGTTTCAAAACCGTTTTCCGCAAGTTTGCCTATTAACTGGTTACGGAAAATTTTCACGGCACCATCTTCAAAAATCGTTGCCCAGAACATTCTAGGATCCTTTTCATTCGGACCCAAAACAATCCGATCCAGCCTAATCTCAAACGGTTTTGTCTCTTCTACGACTTCCTGTATGGCATTTCTAATCTTTTTTAAGTCTTCTTTGTCCACGATTCCCAGATATTCAAAGGTGAGGCTGTAGTGCGAAAATCCAGTCCAAAAAACCCGCAGATTCTTCCATCTACTTTCTTCCTCCATAAAACCTTTTTTAATCTCCTCTGGGAGGTCGATTGTGATAAATATTCTTTTTTGCATAAATGCAGTATAGCAGGTCTTGTCCTGTTTGACAAAAGACCTGTGGTCTCTTAGGATGAAGATAAGTTATTTTGTTCTTTATATAATAAAAAACCAAAAAAAGGAGAAAAATAAGGTGGCAAAGTTTGTATTACAAAAACCATTACGCGACCCTCCAAAAAAAGCTATGACTTCTCTAGACATAGTGCTTGTTATGGCAATAGGTACATTAGACAAAAGATTGTCCATAAAAATAAGAACATTTTTGGCATTAATGATGGCTAAAGATTCATTCAGTAAAACATATGAAAAACGCTGGGTGGAACTTATGTGTTTCGTGGCCCCCTTGTTTAAGGATAAATCTTTGTTCTGGGTGGAGTATTTTTTTCTTTTATCAAAGGCAACAAATAAAAACGGCAGAAAGCTAATTCATCCAGTTATTTTTTTAAGGATTCAGGAGGTCCTTGTCGAAACAGGGCAGTTCGCTGATTCTTTTGGAAAAAAGCCTGTCTATAGGGTTTATGCCCAATATCCAGGGGATAAGCGGATGTCGTCGGTAATCTTTTATCTAACTGGTTACCATCCGATTAAAGAATTATATATTAAGGATAAACACCTAGCATTTTTGCTAAAATATTTTTTAGAAAAAAATAAAGTTTTGGAGAGTGATTTAAGGGTTCATATTAAAGAAATATGGACCAAAGGAGGTGATAGCGCTATTTTTTTCAGAGAGATAAATGATGAAAAAAACAGAGCGCCTATTCCTTCGGCGAAAGAAGATTTGTTATCAACCGTTGTTTCCCCCATCGAAAAGGCATGCGCGCAATTGTAAAAAAAGAAAAACGACTAAAAAACAGTTTTTCTTTTTATTTGTGCAAAATCGTGAAAAGTTGTAGGATATGATTATAGTCAATTAAAGGCACTTTTTTTATATATTATTACTTTTATCCCAAGCTTATGAAAGAATCATATTCTTATGAGCAATTGGAAGATAGAAGGGTTCGGTGTGTCACCTGCGAATCGCGGTGTTTTATTTTGCCAAATCGCTTCGGATTGTGCGGAGTCCGGAAGAATATTGATGGCAAATTGTATGCTTTGAACTATAGGAAAGTAATCGCGCTTAATATCGATCCGATTGAGAAGAAGCCCCTTTTTCATTTTTTGCCCGGAACTAAGTCGCTTTCTTTTGGGACTGTGGGGTGTAATTTTCGCTGTGGTAATTGCCAGAACTGGCAGATTTCTCAGAGTGTGAAAACTGATGAAACGCTGCTTGATGCGGGAGAAAATTTGGATCCGGAGCAGATTGTGGATCTTGCTGTGAAAAACAACTGTCCGAGCATATCTTATACCTATACCGAGCCGACTATCTTTTCAGAGTTCGCACTGGATACGATGAAGATTGCTAGGCGCAAAAAGCTAAAAAATATTTGGGTTTCTAACGGCTTTATGACAGACGAAACTTTAGATCTCGTTCTCCCCTATCTTGATGCTGCTAATATCGACATTAAGTCTTTTGAAGATGGTTTTTATAAGAAATACTGCGGCGCGAAGGTCGGGCCGGTTCTGAGGAATTGCGAGCGAATCAGAAAGTCGGGTGCGTGGATTGAAATAACCTCGCTAGTGATTCCGACTTTGAGCGACAATGAGGAGATGTTGAAAAAAGTTGCTGAATTCATTTTTGACAAATTGGGAAGTGAAACCCCTTGGCACCTGAGCGCATTTTCGGGAGATATCTCCTGGAAGATGCAGGATATCCAGGATACGACTGCGGAAAAAATCCATCGCATCTATGCCATCGGTAAAAAAGTCGGACTCAAGTATGTTTATGTTGGAAATCTTTTTGGCGATGCGGAAGAGAGCACTTATTGCCCAGCTTGTGGGGAAATTAACATTAAAAGACTGGGGTATGCGATAAGCAGGTATGACGAAATGGGCGGATGCAGAAAATGCGGCGAAAACCTGAATCTGATCGGTTAGTTGTCAAATCCGGCCGGTGTTTTTAGTAGGATAATTTTTAAAAATAAAAATATGCTATCTTTCGCTGCTATTTGCCCTCATCCGCCTCTTTTGATCCCTTCTATCGGGGGCAGGGACCTTGCGGAGATAAAAGATACCGTTAATGCGATGAATCTTTTATCTGATGAAATAGCGAATAGAAAAATCG
Source organism: Minisyncoccota bacterium (assembly GCA_028691985.1). Taxonomy (GTDB): domain Bacteria; phylum Patescibacteriota; class Minisyncoccia; order JAHIHE01; family JAGLIN01; genus JAQUYG01. The sequence goes on along the minus strand of JAQUYG010000008.1, from coordinate 38,469 downwards.
ACACTATCGTGATTATCTCCCCTCATGGATCGGTTTTTATGGACCTTATGTCTGTTAATACTTCGGAGAAACTGATCGGAGACTTCATAGATTTCGGTGATGAAACTAAAATGGAATTTCAAAATGATGTCGATTTCGCGGCTTATATCAAAGACATTGCCGATAGTAATAATATCCCCGTACAGACCGTTAACGATAGCCTTGACCATGGTGCGATGGTGCCGCTTTATTATCTGACTCAGAAAATGCCTAATGTGAGAGTGGTCCATATTTCCTTCTCCTACTTGGACTATGGAAAACACTTTTCCTTCGGTGAAATTATCTATGAGGCAGCACAGAATATGGATAAAAATGTGGCGATTATCGCTAGCGGAGATCTCTCCCATCGTTTGACCGCTGACGCTCCCGCGGGCTATTCTGTGCGTGGGAAAGAATTTGATAAGCATATTATTTCCAGTTTGAATAAGAACGAGGTGGAGAAAATATTAGATATGGATTCGAGACTAGTTGAGGATGCGGGTGAATGCGGACTTCGTTCGATTATAATTTTATTAGGCGCACTTTCAAATGTCGATTATCGATTTGAAAAATTAAGCTACGAAGGTCCGTTTGGCGTGGGATATCTGGTGGGAAAGTTTGAGTTTTAGTTTTTTGCCTGAGCTTTACTTTTTATTTGTTTGTATTACAATGTAAGTGCTTTTAAAGAAATAACAGAAAGAGTTAAACAAAAAAGGGAGCATATAATTTTGTCCAATACCCCCCCATGTAAGAAAGGCACGGAAAGGATTTGTACGAGCTGCATTATTGATATTCCTAATGAGATTAGTCCTGAAATAAGGACATCGATAATTGCTCTCGGAAATAATCCTGAGACATTCATAAAAGAGATGGAAAAGAAAAGAAAATCTTTTGAAAGCGAAATAGGCTCCTTTTCCTTGACTGAAGCTCTTCGTAGAGTTAGAGGAAAAAGATATTTTAGCGTTGAAAGGTAATCTCAAATTAAAATTAATTAAAAAAGCGGCATCTCCCCTGAGATGACCGCCTTTGCTTTTTTTATATGCAAACTTAATCTTTGCAATAATAGATTACGCCTTCCCCATCTTCCCGCGCAAGAAATCTCTCTCCCCTTTTAACACCGCGAATGCCCAGGCTCTTTTTTTCGGCATGAAAAGGATTTTTATGATTTGCTTTAAAAACATATATGCGGCATAAAAATAGATGGCAATTTTTACAAGAAGACTTCCATTGCGCCTTGCGTTAACCAAGCCATTGCGTGCATGATAATAGATATATGACGCTGACCCCGGTTTGGTTGAGCGAGAAACTTTATGATAAATTTTTGACTTTGGAGCATAAATCACTTTGTATCCTGCGTTCTTGACCCTCAGAGAATAATCCGCGTCTTCATAATAAAGAAAATAGTCATCTTCCAAGACGCCGACTTTTTCAATCACTTCTCTCTTGACCAATAGCGCGCATCCAGTCAGATAGCCGACTTCCTTGATTTTGTCATACTGTCCATTATCGATTTCGTCGAGGCCGATGTGTTCGCCTTTGTTTCGAAGCCAGTTGATCTTTCCGCCAGCAAACCAGATGCGATTAGGCTCTCCGTGATAATAAATCTTAGACCCCACGGCGCCTATCTTCTTATCCGACTCGCCCACCTCGACCAATTCTTTCAGATAATCAGGGTGAACGGTGGTATCATTATTTATTAAAAATACATAGTCAGCTCCCTCTTTTATCGCATACTCGATCCCGACATTGTTTCCTCCAGCAAAGCCCAGGTTTTTTTTGGTTTCGACCACTTCTGTTTCGGGAAAACCTGCCCTGACTGCTTCAACCGAATCATCTTCCGAGCCATTATCCACCAATACGACTTTATAATTTTCATAATTAGTGAAGCGAAGTGATTCTAGACATGCCAGCGTGTCTTCTTTTCCGTTCCAGTTTAGGACGATGATGTATACTTTTTTTTGCATGATTTTTTTAATTTACAAAAATATCTTCGACAATAACGATGATCGAATAGGAAAGTAGTACAACGACAAGACCTCCGATTGCCCAGGTCACGATTCTTTTTCCTTGTGTGGCTTTCTGTTCGTCCCCTGCTGATCCTATATAGAAGAAACCTCCGATAACAAGCATGATTAACGCTACGCTTCCTGCTATTCCGAGTAGCCATTGTAATACATTCGTTACTAGTTCTGTAAAATCATTTGTTCCGATTGGGTTTGTTACTTTGATTGATGATACCGCTGATACTTTTTGTGTGAACAATGGCAAAAGCGATATTACTAGAGCCATTATTTGGTTGATGTTTTTTAGTTTCATTTTTTATGGATTAGTAATATTCTTCAATCTCTACACCTGGGTAATAATATTTGATGATTTCTTCCCAGTCACTTCCGTTCAGGGCCATTTGGTACGCCCCTGTTGCGCTCATTCCGGCGCCGTGACTGGCGGCGATTGAACTTGCATTATGGACTGTGTTTTCTGGATCCTTGATCCCTCCGCGCAGATATGCATAATCTTCAGTGCAATAATTCGGAGTTAACACCTGGCAGGCATCCTTAGTTACCCCGCCTGAATCAGAGGAATATGCGGCCACGATCGGTTTGTCATTGTATTCGATTACTTGTCCTTCAGTCTGACCGTAAGAGTTTGCTGTTGTCGGTGATCTCATCTCAAAGCTGTAGCCTTTGTATTGCTGGTCGTTCCCGTTCCCATTGCGGCTGTTCTTGAGCATGAAAGGTTCGCCCGTGTGTTTTCCTCCCTTCACGATATAATTCATTGCGTAGGTTCTTGTGATGATAGCGAAAGCTTTCAAATATTCAGAGTCGGTTCTTGTTGTGGCTTCTGAGATTCCTCTTAAATAATCTTCCAGGGGAACATCTTCAATTACCCAGAGTTTGTTAGAAACAGATGAATATTTCAGTTCAATCACCCCGCGAAAGCGGTTATCGTTGTAAGCCGTGCTGCCGTATTGGTAGGCGTCATTATACGAAAGTACTTGTAAAATCACATTATCGGATTCGGGAACAAAACGGATGTATTTATCCCAGTTAAAATAAGGAACAACGGTGTTCTGTCCTGCCGTCTTGTTGACGGTTTTATAGTTCGTTCCGTCTGCATGGTAATATTTAACACTATAATTACCATCAGCTGTGATGATTATATTATCCTCTGTGCTGGAAGTCAGGGCGACCCGTATGTTAGGCTCTTCACCGAGCGAGACATTCTCGTCATCGGCAGACTGTTCTTCCTCCACATCTTCTTTTTCATCGGTGGTGTCATCTTCGGAAACCTCCTCTTTCTTTTCTTCGGCAGGAATTTCTGGCATATCGACATAAAGCTTCATCTCGAGCGGTTCAATGTCCATAACCGCTGACCATTTATATCCGGCCGCCAAGAACTCTTCGGCTGAGCTTATCCAATTTGCTGTGCCGTTTTTCATCACATAAATCTTGCTTCCGCCGTTCTGTCTCAAAAGCGCCCCTTCAGGATATTTGACTGTTCCACCTGTAGTATAGAGAGCCATTTCTCCGTCTTCTATCTCTATCACATTCGACCATTTTGCTCCGATCGCATTGAATAGATTAAGTGATGTGAATTCTTTTTTAGCGCTTCCTTCTACCTGATAGACTGCGGCGCTCGTTTTCGTCTTGATGAGCGTTCCGTCGGGATAAGTGGCTCTTGCTCCGTTTGCGTAATCCGAGAGATTTTCAGGGGCGATTTCTACCACATTTGCAAAACTGTAACCTAATTTTTTAAGAAGCGTTTCTGAAGTTATTTCTCTTTTTTGCTCATTTTGCACCAAGTAGACAGTCGAGCCGTTGGTTGTTCTTATGAGCGTCCCGTCTGGATATATGACATTACCTGCAATCTGATATCTATTTATTTCGGATTCGTCTATATCAATTACATCTTTCCATTTGTATCCCAATTTCAAAAACAAGTCGGCGGAAATAAATTTTCTTCTTTTTCCGTTATTCATAAGATAGACATCGGATGCCCCTGCTGCTCTGACGAGCGTTTCATCCGGATAGCGCATGATGTCCCCTTCCAGGTAGTAAGCTGCATTTGCGTCCGCCTTGACCTTTGTCCAACTATATCCTAGATGTTCGAAGAGTTGAGCTGAAGTGAAGAGCTTCTTTTTTCCATTTTCTATATAGTAGACATTTGCGTCAGCGTCCTTGATCAGAGTCCCTTCCGGTCCGAATAGTATCTTGTCTCCGGTTTCGTAGATATCCAAATCGCTTTCTAACACATCTATTATGTCATCTTTGCTGAAACCCAAAGACATGAACTCAGTTTCAGTTGCTCCGAGAGGTCTTTTTTTGCCGTTTTGCAGATAGTATACGGTATTCTCTCCTATTTCCTGAAGCAGTGTCCCATCCGGATATTTCTTTATATCTTTGTATTCATAAGCTGCTAACTGGCTTTTTGTAATATACTCTATTTCTTTGTCCTTGTAGGTGCTCGGCAAAGCATCTTTGGAATCGAATTTGATTTTGTATCCACCGCTTATGGCATAGATAGCATCTTTCCCTTTTATCTGGTAGAGATGATTTTTGTATTCCTTTGAATATGAATAAGCGGTGCTTTGGATATCTCCCAATTCGTCATACAAGACATTGCCGGGGCACAGCGTGGCTGTAACATCTTTATGTCCGACGACACCGTCGATAGTTTTGCCTTTGAACTCAATCGTTTTGTTGATATTGATGTTATTGTTGGCCGCAATCCAACCTATTAATTTTCCCAACGAGGTTAGGATTGAATTGGAAAGTTTATTGGCGTCGTAATTGCTATCCTCTTGATATGTACCGATGACTGATATCCCCACACTACCCTCGTTAAATCCACTGGCGTGACCTCCAATTACTCCATTGCCTCCATCCCGACCTTCGTAGATATTGCCTTCGGGGTCTATCAGGTAGTTATAACCCACATCCCCGAATCCGGTATAGCTGGACCCGTTCCCGTCTTTCCACAGTTTTCCGTTCGTGTGGTAGTTGTATATGTTTTGTACCATCTCTTTATATTTTCCGCTCCCGTCACTATCTTCCTTAAGCGTAGTGCTGGCAGTGTGATGGATGATGAAGGTTTTGATATCGGCGTACTCGGCCTCCCATGTCATTTTTGATTCATCTGCACCCCAGTCTTCTCGCGATATGATTTTCGGTATCGAGGGGTTTGCCTCTGCCATCGCGATTGTTGACGGAAATACAATCAAGGAAAAAATCACATCGAGTACGATGAGTTTTTTTATTTTTCTCGTGATGGTTTTTCTTTTCATTTTTTTAAAATTATTTTTATTCTATATTGGCGCCGCTACTATAGGAGGCGATTTGTGCGTTTGTTGTCCTTACTATGGATGACCAGAAATAACCATGTCGACCAAAAGCCTGCGGGCTGGTTATCCATCTTTTCTGACCTTGTTTGATGAGATAGACTTTCGGTCCGTCGCCTTGTATGAGCGTCCCGTCCGGATATACCGTCGATGCAGAAATATTCGCTCCTTCTGTATAGGAATTTATCTCGTCGTCACTTACGGTTTTGATGTCTTCCCATCGGTAATTGTTTTCGCTAAAAGCCTGCGGGCTGGTTATCCATCTTTTTTGACTATTTTCGATGAGATATACTTTGTCGTCGGACCCTCTGATCAGTGAGCCATCGGAGGAAGTGATTGCGACTTCCAGTCTGTTTCCTTCCGGATATTCGTTGAAGTCTTCTGTGTCGATGGTGGTCACATCGCCCCAGTCATATCCCAAATAGTTGAAAGTCGTCGAATTTACAATCCATCTTTTTTCTCCATTTTCGACAAGATATATTCTATCATTTCCTTCTAATCTTATCAAAAGTCTTTCCGCTGAGATTTCCTTCTCTGGCTTGGTTATATCAATAGTTACGGAAAAAGAGTATCCGCTCACCTGATTTTCTCTGGCCGCGTCATCTAGCTGCTGGCTGTTGGGTATGAGTATTATCGATTCTATTTCTCCCTCATTAGATTCCAACTTCGCTTCTCCATTCTGGTAGGAGTTTATATCCATGAATTTCACTTTTACTTTCCCACTTGCATATTCTATTATATAGGGAAAAGAAAACTCCCCAGCGTTGTCTCCGTTGAATCTTATGTCAATTGCAGTATCCTCTTCCCTGTTGCTCAAATCTATCTTGTAATAGCCGGCGCTCCAATTCCTTATGTCTTCTTTTAAAACCATATGTCCGTCCTCGTTTTGGTCTATAAGTAGTGTAGGTCTGATACGCATATTTTTCAGCCCATCGTTCTTATACCCATAGTTCGGGTTGATATAGACATTGTTCATATAGTTCGCTATGGCCCAGTCCGTAAAAACATCCTGGAAACTTGCGTCTTCTCCGGCTTCATCAAGGGCGTATTCCACGCTGTTTATTCCAGTTTTTCTGGTATCTACCATATTTCCAAAAATGTCGGCTCCGAAACGGTCTTTCATATATTGAGTGAAGACGGCAACCGAAGAATAATCATAGTTCAAGCTGTTCCAGTCAAGCAGCGAATCGTTATAATATTGGAGAAAGTTAACCTTTCTTTTATAGAGAGTTCCGTCTTTGAACTCGATGCCTATGTTTTCCTCGGTAACGGATGATGCCAGTTCCGACCTCCCTTCGTTGATCCATACTTCGTCAATAACTCCTTTGTCTCTCGTTTTTTGATTCCATGAAATCATGTGTTGAAATTCATGTGCCAAAAAACCTTCCGTGCCCTGATCCTCGAGAAAGTCAGGATTGAGGTATATCATTTCTCTTTCGTTGCTCTGTTCGTCCACGACATTCTCTCTTTTATATTCATCGTTGGGATTGAAATATCCTCCGACATTGGAGTCTAGTGATGTCAGAAGAACAGTGATTCTATTGTCGTCGTCAATGCCAGGATTCCACTCTTCGCCGAAAATCTCTCTTGTGTCCGGATAGATGTAATTATCAAAATTTTTGGATAGAAGGTTAATGTCGGCAAGCACACTATTTTTTTCGTAAGCACTCAACTTGTTGTAATAAGTATTCTCGACATAAAAGTAGGCGTTCTTTGATATCTCGATCAGTGTGGCCCCTATCGATCCCCTGCCGTATAGGTCATATTCTCCGTCGACGATAAAAGTCTCTTCGTTTTTTACTGATTGTGCGAGGGCGTGGCCTTGTGGTAAGAGCGCAAGAGAAAAAACAAAAAGGAGCAAACCCTTTCTGCTTAAATTATACATCTTATTGTTTTTTTGAAATTTCATAGAGTGCATCTTATGGGTTAATTGTATCAAAAAGACATCATGTGGTCAAAAATCATTGTGCGTGGTTTCCTTCTCCTAATAAATACGCTTGTAATACAGATATGTTTTTATTTTTACCAAGAAAATGTTTTCTCTGGCGTATTGGTTATTGGACAGTTCTGTAGAATGCCTTTTGATAAAAAAGGAAAAAAGTATTATAATTCACACAGAGGATAAAAAACAAAATAACTTAAAAAAATGAAGAAGATAAAAGAAAAAGAAATCGATATCAGAGAAATCGTCTATTGCCAGGATGATGAAAAATCATTCGGTGATATTTTTGTATATGAACCGGAGAATATTGATGAACAGAAGCTTGGTAGCTTGTTCATCATCGGCGAGCTGCGAGATCTTTCGCGCAACTCTTCTTATATAGTCAATCTGCTTGTTTCCAAAATCAAGAAAGAATTCTATTTGGACACATCAAGAAGTCCAGAGGAGGGACTTGAAGCGGGATTGTTGCGGGCTAACGAGGTTCTTTCGGATCTTGCCAAACAGGGGCATGGTGAATATTTGGGAAAATTAAATATGGTTTGTGGAACCTATGAGTCGGGCAGGTTCTATCTGAGCCAAGTGGGAAGGGTCAGGTCTTTGCTTATCCGTGATGGCAGTCTTTCGGAGATAATCAAGGAGGATGATTCTAAGACCGTTTCTTCTACTAAGGCTTTTGACAATATTGCCAGCGGGGACCTCGTTGATGGAGATATGATTGTTTTTGGTACGCCCGGACTATCTAATCTTTTTTCTATGGAGGAGCTCAGGAAAATGTCCGTAAGGCTGTCTCTCGATGAATTTGCGCTCAAGCTTCAGGAATCCGCCGAGGAGGAAGATGAAATGGTGAGTGCCTTGGTTATAAAAATGGGGTCCGACAAAGCGGCGGAAAAAATAGGTTATACAGAATTGGATTTAGATAAGGATTCAACGGTAGCTACCGAGGAACATTCTTCAGAAGTTGACGAGCAAGCAGTTACGACAACGAGCGAGACAGAGGAAGCCTCAGAAGAAGAAATCTATGTCGATTCTGGCTCCGAAGAAGATCCGAGAAGACAAGTTTCGGGCGAAGAAACTGAAGGTGTCTCGGCTTACGGCGATGTGCAGGAAGAAGATTTTTCTCAGGAAGAAAAAGATGCAATCCTTTCCGAAAATATAAAGAAAGTGAGTCTCAGTGATATCATTAAGGAATATGAGAAGATGGATAATTCTTCTAAAAGCGGCGAGGATAGAGACAGCGGTATCGAGAGGATAATATCAAAAAAAGAAGAAAATAGTTTTGAGGATTTGGATGAGAGTGGTATCAGAACTTCAGATAAGATAAAGGCCGGTGTAAGAAAAGTTGTGAATAAGAAAAATCTGCATGGCGCGGTTTCCGTGCTCGGTTCGGCGGGCAAGAAAGTATTTACGGCAAAGAAAGAATATAAGGTTGATCGTGAGGGCAAGAGATTTAAACTCCCTTCGGCGAAGACGGCGGTTTATGCTGTGCTTGCTGCGGCGATTCTATTCTCTCTCTCACACATAGTTTCTAACGATAAGAATCCGGAGCAGGGAGAAAATAATATTGCCTATTATCAGGGGCTTATCGACAATTCCAGGTCGAAAATGGAACAGGCGGAGATAGAGCTCATTTCAGACTCTTCTGGTGCGGCGGGCAAATTGCTTGTGGAAGCTCGGAATTTGGCGATGGAAGTCAGGGGCGGCTCAGATGCTCTTGATGTCGAGGCGGAGGAAATAATAAACAAAGCTCAGGAAGAGATAGACAGGATAGACCTTATCGAGAGGATTGTTGATCCGGAGATACTTACGACCTTTAACGGGGCAGACATCACAGACATTGTCGATTTCGATGGAACCTTCTATGTGATTAACGAAAAAGAAAAAGCTGTCTATGAGGTAGATTCGGAAAATGGCGGTCTTGAGAAAGTAACTGATTTTTCTGGAAAGATCGAAAAAATTTCTTTCGCGCGTAATTTTCAAAATCAAGAAATTCTCATCTCGGATGGTTCTAAATTCTTGTCCTTTAATCCGGGCAATGGAAGCATTGAAACTGTCGAATCGAATATCGCTATCGGTGGCGTAAAAGATTTCACGACTTATAGCAGATTCATCTATATACTATCCCCTTCTGAAAATCAGATATACAAATATCAGAAAGCGTCCGCCGGGTTCAGTGGCAAAACGGATTGGCTCAATGGCGGAGATGTGAGCGGTGCTGTTTCTTTTGCGGTAGATCAATATATCTATACCTTGAATTCTGATGGTACTGTGGGGAAATATTTTACCGGCGAAGAATATGTCAATGCTAACGGAGACAAGTTTGCAATCGATCAACCGATCGACCCTATTTCGAATCCTACTCTTTTATACACTGAGACCGATCAAAAATATATTTATATAGTTGACGGAGATAGGATCCTACTGTTCGATAAGGGGAGCGGAGATTTAGTCAGACAATATGTCGGTGACGCTTTCAAAAATATCAGCGACATCTCAGTCGATGCAAAGGAAAGTACTTTGCTTGTCGTGGCAGAAGGAATGATTGCGAAGATAGATATGACGGTAGAATAGTTGTGAGATGCTAAAAAATAAAAATAAGAAAAACCTTGTTTTTATTTTTTTATATATAAAAAGGAACAGGAATTCTCCTGCTCATTAAACAAGGCCAGATTGTTGTCTTGTCTCTATTCATTTGGAATTTTTCCCATTATCGCCAATAGTACAAGCAATAAAAAAAATCCCGATAGCATAGTCATTCCTGATTCGATAAGCTCTAGGTTCCAGCTGTTGTTTTCAGTATATGCAATAGTTACTGCAATTAGAAAGATTATCGCAGAAAGTAAATAGAGAAATTCTAAAAACTGAAAGCTGCTTAATTCTTTCCCTCCGATTTTTATAAGAGTAGGTTCTTTTTTGCACTTTATTTTTATTCCCTCCTTGCAGATGTCTCCTTCACTTATGTATGGCGAAAGTGTCTATTCTTTTAGATACACTAAGAAGATATATAGCACAAAAACCCATATTAAGTCAAAAAAACAGAGGATCTTAAATCCCCTGTTTTTATATCTTAAAGAAGTATTACTTCAAGTTTACAGTTGCACCAGCTTCTTCCAATTTCTTCTTCAAGTCTTCGGCTTCGGCTTTTGCTACCTTTTCTTTGATGATTGCAGGAACTCCATCTACGAGATCCTTAGCTTCCTTAAGTCCTTTTCCTGTAATTTCTTTTACAATCTTGATGACACCGATTTTGCTGTCTCCTCCAGAGACCAATTCAACATCGAAATCTGACTTTTCTTCAGCTTCAGCGGCACCAGCGGCTGCAGGAGCGGCCATCATCATTGCAGGAGCAGCGGCAGAAACACCAAACTTTTCTTCGAGAACTTTTACGAGTTCTGAAAGCTCAAGAACGCTAAGTTTCTCAATTTTTTCTACCAAGTCCTTGAATTTCTCAGGAACTACTACTTCTTCTTTTTTTTCTTCTGACATAGTTTTAAATTAGTTTAATGATTATGATTATCTATATATGAAAACCGTGTTATTTTTTTTCTTCTGAAATCGACATCAGGACATTCAGCAAGCTTCTTACATTTCCGGCAAGAACATTGACGAATCCTGAGACTGGGGCGTTGATGGTTCCGACTAACTGACCTCTTAACTGATCTTTGCTCGGCAAGGATGCAATCTGCTTCATTTCTTCTGCGCCGATAAACTGAAAATCCATAACTCCTCCCAGGATTTTGAGCTTGTCGTTTTTCTTTCCGAATTCCTTGGCAATTCTTGCTGGGGCGATTTCGTCCTCATTGCCAATCGCTACTCCGACTGGACCTTCAAGAAAGAAATTTTCTGATCCTTTGACATTAACGCTCTCAAGCCCTTTTTTGATCAGTGTCTTTTTTACGACTTTGTAATCGACACCTTCTTTTTTTAGGGTTCTGCGGAGTTCCATACTGTCCTTGACAGTCACTCCTTGAAATCCCAAGAAAACCATAGATTTAGACTTTGCAAATCTCTCGGAAATATCCTGCAAAATCTCTTTCTTTTTTCCCTTAGTTATCATATTATTCTTTTAAGTTTGTTATAAAACAAAAAAATCGCCAAAATCCTTAAGACAAGCGAAAAAATAAAAAAGCTTAGTTTTTTATCCTCGACAGGGCTTATTTCTTTGCCTGTTGTCTAGGGATTTATTACTCACATAAGCTATTCTACACGAAATATATAATCTGTCAATAAAGAAATAATTTTCTAATTAGAAGCATCTTTTTTGTTTCTAGAGGCCTTGCGGTTCTTTTTTAGGATAATAAATAATGAGAAAAGTCGATGCTAGATATAAACCTGATGACTCATTTATAAACAGAATTAGGCTATCTTCTTGCCAATTCCTCCATGATCGTTTTTGCAAATTCCTCTGAAGCTTCCCGGCCATTGGCGGTGATGATGTTGTCTGACTTTTCTATATTGCTGGTTGAAACTGAGCAGCCCGCTTGTTCAAGGATTTTGGGTCCGGTTTTGTCAGTGGGGCTTTGCCAAACGGTAGCTTTTTTGTTTTTCAAGACGCTCGTCTTTGCAAGGATGACCGGCGCGATACATATTGCCCCTATAGTTTTGCCTGCATCATGAAATTCCTTTATGACACGGTGAGCTTCTTCGTCGTCGAAGTACTCTTGGGCGCCATTACCACCTACAAAAACGACTGCGTCAAAGTTTTCCGCCTTGATGTCTTTTATGTTTATATCCGCCTCGGTTTCACCCCCCAGAAAGCCGAGGATTGCGCCGGTTTTTGAGCTTGCCGTTTTTGTCTCGGCGCCGTTATCCTCAAATATTTTTTTAGGAATAAAATATTCTTCGTCACGAAAATCTTTGCGGGCTATGACCATCAATATTTTTTTCCCTTGTAGTTTTTGATTTGTCATAGTTTTTTTAAGGATTATTTTAAATATGCCGCTTTGTTTCGTAAGTGCTCTTCGTAAGTCTTGCTGAAGTAGGTTCTCTGTTCTTCGTCTTGCGTAGTCAGAAAATAGTAGTAGTCTGTTTCATCCGGATAGATCGCGGCTTTTATGGCGTCTAGTCCAGGATTGCAGATCGGTGTCGGAGGAAGCCCCGCATATTTATATGTATTGTATGGTGAATCAATCTCTAGATCTGCGAAGGTTGGCATCGCGCGTCCGGCACCGGTTACATAATTGACGGTTGCATCTGATTGCAATGGTTGTCCGATTTTAAGGCGGTTATAAAACACGCTAGCGATGGTCGACATCTCTTCCTTATTTCCCGCCTCCCTTTCCACTATGCTCGCTAGTGTGATTACTTCATCAATCGCCATTCCACTGTCCTTGATGTCCTGCCTCATTTTCTCAGTCAATTTGCTGTCAAAATTATCCAGCATCTTTTCGGCAACATCTTCCAGGGATGTTCCTTTATAAAAATTATAAGTGTCTGGAAACAGATATCCTTGTAGCGCATCTTCCGTATTGTCCGAGTCTGGAAGGAAAGCATATTCTGCTAGGTCGATATCAAGGTTATTCAAATCAATATCATCTTCACTAATGATGCCTCTTTCCAGCATCCTTTTTGTGATTTCTCCGTTGGAAAATCCTTCCGGTATTGAAACTCTTATTTCATTGGACTTGATTCCATATTCACCAGTAGCAAAAAGCTCAACCATCTCTGCTATGGTCATTGATGGCGAAAGCTCATATTCCCCTGTCCGCAAGTTGCTCCCCAGGTCATTTTGCCACACATAGATTTCGAAAAATCCTCCGCCCGATATGAGTCTTGCAGCATCGAGATTGGCAGCGATTTCCTTGACCCCTTGTCCGCTCTCTATCGTAAATATAGTCATACTCTGATCGTTGGCATTCAGTGGTTCGTCTATGCTTTTTCTTATGTTCGCGTAAGATCCGACGGCGATGAAAAAAAGGGCTGCGAAAAAGATGGCGATTGAAATCACAATTTTATTTTTCATAATTTTTGATCTCTTATCAAATAAGCGGTACAAATAAAAAACCTGGGAACTCTTTTTTTGTATAATCCTGTTCGCTCTTTTTTACCAATAAAAAGAGGCTTGATTCTATCGGCAACACCATCTTCCCTCCGATCTTCAATTGGTATTTGAGGGATTCCGGAACTTTTTTTGCAGCGGCAGCAACGATGATTTTGTCGAAATAACCTTTTTCCTTTTGCGCTATCGTTGCGTCACCTTGTATGAATTCAATATTTTTAAAACCGTATTTTTCACAATTGTCCTTCCCTATCCGATAAATTTCGGGGATTCTTTCAATGGCGACCACCTTTCCCTCGCGTCCTACTGCATGTGCCAGCAAGGCGCTCTGCCATCCCGAACCCGATCCGACATCCATAACCACCTCGCCCTGTTTTGGCTCCAGGAGTTCCAACATAAAAGCTACCACTCTCGGCTGAGAGATTGTTTGTCCGCGTCCTATCGGAAGAGGGCGGTCTTCATAGGCGGCATGCTTCAGTTCTTCAGGTACAAAATCTTTTCTATCTACTTTTTGAAAAGCCTCAATGATCGGTGAAGTTTTCAGGCAGCCATCCTTAATCAGGTTTTGGATCAGCTGTTCCTTCATATATTTTAAAAACTATTTACCCAAGCGTCTTTCCCTCTTGGAATATTCCACGGTCGCTTCCTTTAAATCTTCTGCTGTAAAATCGGGCCAGAGTTTTTCCAGAAATACAAACTGGGAATTTGCGACATCCCACATCATGAAGCCATCGCTATTGTGTGGTTCCCCTCCGGTTCTGATCAACAGGTCCACTGGGGGTAAATCTTTGGCTACCATGTTTCCTTTGATAATTTTGCGATCAATCTCAATCTCAGGGTTCTTCAGTTTCAGCTCTGAGATTTTTTTTATCGCATCTACCATGTCGTCTGTGCCGCTGTATGCTATAAAAAAATTGAAGAAATATTTGTCGTAATTTTCGGTGTTCTTCATAGCCTTTTCCATCGAACATTTTACATCTTCAGGAAATTGTTCCTGCCAAGAGCCGAGGATATTTATTTTCATTTCGTTCTTGTGTATTTTTTCGCTCTCGGACAACTTCAAAAACTCTTCTTTGAAAAGTTTTAGGAGAAAATCAACCTCTTCCTTGGGCCTTTTTATAAGATTATCTTTAGATGATCCCCAAAAAGAAAGGTAGGGAATTTTCATTTCAACCGCAACCTCTCCCAAACTTTCCAGGCTTTCTGTCCCTTTTTTGTGTCCGAGCCAGGGGGACATCATCCTTTTTTTTGCCCAACGGCGATTTCCGTCCGGTATTATCGCGATATGCTTAGGCAGCTTCTCAAGCTTTTCCATCAGTTTGAGCTATATAATTAAGTATTTTGAGAATAAAAAAACAAGCCTCAACTAACTTTTATGATAATATAATAATAAATTTTAGGCAAATAAAAAAACAAACTTATTGTGAATCTCCGTGTTTATTGATGTATTCTTTTTTATTCTCTTCTCTGATAATAAAAATAGATAATTGTTTCTCAAATGCATCATAAAACATTCGGGAGAGTTCTTTATTCGGTGTTCCGTCTTGTGATATCTCAAGATTATTATTTCCGTAGGGTAGAATTATAAAAATTCCAGATTTGTAGAAGTTATAAAAGTTTATTCTTTTTGAATTTAAGTTATTGTCCCCCTCTGTTTTATAAGGTTTTGTAAAACTACATATGTTTTTCCCGAAGTAGGACATTCTGTTATTATTAGCCTCTTTGTTTTTTTCGATATCTATGCTGTCGTAATAAATAGATTTGACCTGAACGGGCAATTTAAAAGTGTCGTTTTTATATTTTATATTCACAAAGAAATCAATTTGTTTCATGACATCTTGTTCGGGAGTACTTTCTTCTACGGAGATATCCAGGAACTTTGAATTAAATTTATCTTTATTGCCGATAGCAGGCTCTTTATTAAAATCAAGCATTAATTTTTCTGCCGCGAGTTCTCCTAGAATGCCACTCTTTATTGTCTCTGGATTATTAAAGGTGGACCTTCTATCTCCTATAGATCTTTTTTTTATAATATGGTCGAACTTAGTCCAAAAACTTTCTATGATTCTGTCATTACCCCTATTCCTTTTTATATAATCTTTTACTTCTCCCATCCAGAGAGAGTCTTCTATGTTTTTTCTTATCTCCCAATCCCTCCAAGTCTCTTCGTTCCCGACTGCTGCCTTTTTTAATCTTCCGTCTTTTCTTTCCCTGTCAATTTTTTTTCTTTCTTCCTCAATAATACGCTCGTTTTCTCTATTTATCTTTGATTCAATTTTTGTAAGGAATTGCGTGTCCTGCATAAGTTTCTCCCAGTAGGGGCTACTTTCTTTAATTCCTATTCCTTCTATTATTTCTTGTGGATTTAATGGATTTTCTCTTTGTATGCATTTTTCTATTTTTACCAATAATCTGTTGTAGATTTTGTCTGGAATTTTTATTGTTTCACCTTCGTTTTCTTCTTCTGGTAGAGGTTGCTCTTCAAAAGCGATGCCAGATTCTTCCGGACTTAAAAAAATATCGCCTTCCGCGATGCTATTTTTTATCTCTGGAGTCGTACTGTTAAGGTTAAAATTTTCAAAATTTTCTGCCAGATAATTGGGGTTAATATTTAATAGTCGGGGGTGACACCCATCCACTCCGCTACTGGGCATAAACTTCTCATCCCTTCTAACAAGTCAGTTGGGAACTTCGTGGTAAAATCTATTTTTCTAAACAGTCTTTTCTTGGTGGGCAGGGAGGGATTTACCCATCCACTCCGCTACTGGGCATAAACTTCTCATCCCTTCTAACAAGTCAGTTGGGAACTTCGTGGTAAAATCTATTTTTCTAAACAGTCTTTTCTTGGTGGGCAGGGAGGGATTTACCCATCCA
>JAQUYG010000008.1:0-22202 GCA_028691985.1 Minisyncoccota bacterium | reverse complement strand
ACCCATCCACTCCGCTACTGGGCATAAACTTCTCATCCCTTCTAACAAGTCAGTTGGGAACTTCGTGGTAAAATCTATTTTTCTAAACAGTCTTTTCTTGGTGGGCAGGGAGGGATTTACCCATCCACTCCGCTACTGGGCATAAACTTCTCATCCCTTCTAACAAGTCAGTTGGGAACTTCGTGGTAAAATCTATTTTTCTAAACAGTCTTTTCTTGGTGGGCAGGGAGGGATTCGAACCCCCGAAGGCGAAAGCCAACTGGTTTACAGCCAGTCCCGTTTGACCGCTCCGGAACCTACCCAAAACACTTATTCAATATAATACAGTAAAAAAGATTTGTAAAGACTAAGTTGTTCGTGCCGGAGCGCCTTTTTTAATCTTTGTTGCGATAAAATTCGCCTTTTTTATAATATCCGCTAAATCGGCATTTTTGATCTTTCGGTCTGACATGACCACGCCTCCATTTACGATGCTTGTTTTGACATCCGAACCGTTAGCGCAATAAACGAGGTGCGAATAATAGTCATAAATCGGCGTAAGATGCGGCTTGTCGAGCCCGACAACGATAACATCTGCCTTCTTGTCGACTTCCAGACTGCCGATTTCATTTTCTTTTCTGAGCGCCTCTGCTCCCTTGATAGTTGCCATACGGACCGCTTCCTTCGCGGAAAAAGCCTGTGGTTCGTGATTGTTGACTTTTGCCAGCAGGGCTGCGGTCTTCATCTCTGAGAACATATCCAGGGTGTTGTTGCTTGCCGCTCCGTCAGTTCCCAAACTGACGACAATCCCCTCTCTTAAAAATTTTACGATAGGGGCAACGCCGGATCCGAGTTTCATATTGCTTTGCGGGCAATGTGAAATCTTGACCTCGTGTTTTTTAAATATATCCAAATCGCCATCTTCCATCCAGACGCAATGCGCCGCCAGAGTGGAGTTGTCTAGGACATCCAGTTTTTCCAGATATTGTGTTGGTGTCATTTCCGCGCTTTTCTTGAAATCTGAAAATTCTTTTTCTGTTTCCGCTAGGTGGATGACATACAAAAGACCGTTTTCTTTTGAAAACTTTTTTGCTTCCTGCAAAATCTTTCTGCTGCAGGTGTATGGACTGTGAGGCTTTACTCCTATCGAAATTAGTTCGCTTCGGTTGAATTTTTTCATAAGTTCAGTCGTCAGCTCTTTCTTTTTCTGCCAGATCTGTTCTTCGTTTTTTCCTGAGGCGACTATTCCTTCCCCGATGACGGCGCGCATTCCGATTTTTTCCGCCGCTCGTCCGACTTCTTTTTCAAAAAAATACATATCGCAGAAAGTTGTAGTTCCTGATAGGGCCATCTCCGCACAAGAAAGCAGGCTTCCGACATATACGGAATCCTTGTTCATAAACTGCTCCTCAAGAGGAAAGATGTAGTTTTTGAGCCAGCTGTCTAAGGAGACATCGTCGGCAATACCCCGGAGCAAGCTCATTGCCAGATGCGTATGCGTATTGATGAGTCCGGGCATTATGATCCCCCCCTTAGCATCCAATCTCTTGGCAGCTGAAAATTTTCCATTTATAGCATCTTCTCTGTCGACGCCGACAATCTTGCCGTCTGAAATCGCGATAGCTCCCCTCTCGATAATGCTATCGTTTTCGTCCACGGTCAGGACCGTTCCGTTTTCTATAATAAGGTCGCTTCTTATTCTTTTCATTATTCAAAAATTATTCTGACGATAAATATCAAGGCGACTCCGACGGCAAAAGAGACAAAATGTACGATGTTAGTCTTGATGTTTTGTGAATGTTTCACTTCGGGAATCAGGTCTGATGCTGCAATATAGATGAAGTTGCCGGCAGCAAAAGGAAGCAGGAACCTGATGTCATAACTTCCAGAAAAGTAATAGGCAATCAGCGCTCCGACCATCATCGTGAGCCCGGAAATAAAATTGAACCAGAGCGCTTTTTTCTTGCTCCAGCCTCCATGAATCAGCACTCCGAAATCTCCGAATTCCTGCGGAATCTCGTGAGCGGCGCAGGCCAGCCAGGTTACAACTCCTACTCTGATATCAACCAGAAAAGCCCCGGCGATGGCAAGTCCCCCGATAAAGTTGTGCAGTCCGTCGGCGATTAGGATCAAATAAGTTACGGGAGTTTTGTGTTCGTGCGGAGTTCTGTGGCAATGGTGCCAGTGGATAAATTGTTCCATTAGGAAAAACATTGAGAACCCGGCAATGACCCAGAGCCATAATGATTGTGAGTTCCCCATCGCTTCCACTGCTTCTGGAATCATATGGAGGAATGCTCCCCCCAAGAGTGCTCCGGCAGAAAGGGAAACTAGGGGTAGGATTATCTTTTTAAGGAGGTCTTCTTTAAGAACTAATGTAAAGACGCCTACGAAAGAAAAGAGGCTCATCGTGAAGGTACTGAACAAAATCCATTCAAGTGTATTCATTGTTTTTTCTTAGATTTTAGATTTACTGGATAAATAATATAACAAAAACAGGTCTTAATCAATCTTTGGATATTTTTAGTTTTGGCTCATAAATAGAATGACAAAAATGGCGCTTACTGTTAGTAATGAAACGAAGATATTTATTCTGTCGATTTTCATATTTTTTTTATTTTTTTAAGAGCGTAATGCTTTTATTCTTCCGTAGAAAAATCGGCATCGGCCCAAGATTTGAATTCCCCTTTCAAACGGAAGACTCCGCTAAATCCGGCATTGGACATTTTTTTTGCTGCTTGGACGGACAATTCTTTGGTGTGGGCATATACCAGATATTTTTCGTTCTTGTCCCAGTCTTCCATCTTTTTGTCGAGGGATCCGTTTTCGATGGGCGCGCTAATCGCTTTAAAAATATGTTCGTTGTCATAGGTGCGGCCCTGGGAGACATCTATAATTATGATTTTTGGAAAATCTCTTATCAATTTTTGCGCCTTGATGGGGTCGACTTCCTTGTAGGCTATATTATTAAATTCCATAATATGATAGTTAAGGATAAGATTATTTATAAAAAAAGAACTGCTCTCTGCAATCCTTCTTAAAAGTCGTCTTAGCTCGTATTTATATCTTAGCAATATATCGTTCTTCTATCAAAAAAGTTATCCCCATTTTTCACAACAAGACCGTCCCCTATCCTCTCTGAACCAGATAATAAAGATAAGCTAGATAGAGAAGAAAAAGCAAAAACCCTTGTCTTCTTTCCAGCTCGTGTTTTTTTCCTACAAAAAAGGTCAGAAAAAGTATGACGGTGGCAAGTACCGCAACCCATAAGTCGATGTCTATCCGAGCATTGAATGGTAACGGTGAGATGATGCTAGTAAGCCCCAATATCCAAAAAATGTTGAAAATGTTAGAGCCGACGATTCCGCCAACGGCTATGTCATCGTTGTGATGCAGCGCTGCAACGACCGCAGTCGCCAGTTCCGGAAAAGATGTGCCGATCGCTACAATCGTGAGCCCGATCAAAGTTTCTGAAACCCCCATCTGGGTTGCGATTATGACGGCCTCCCGGACGAGGAGTTCTCCTCCGCCGATCAGAAGCAATAATCCTCCTATGATTAAAAGGATAGATGTGCTCTTCTTGTATGTCGCCAAATCTTCTTGCCCCTCTTTGGATTTTTCCTTTGAGATGCCGAATGTATAATAGAGAAAAATCGCGAAGAAGCTGATGAGAACGAACCCCTCCCCTCGCGAGACGATGTTGATATCGACACCCTCGAAAAGTATGTCGTTGCCAAAAATAAAAAGCACGATTATCGCCAGAAGCGAAAAAGGAATTTCTTTATGGACGGTCGAGTTGTGCACTTTTATGGGATAAATCATAGCAGAGAGTCCGAGCACCAGAAGTATGTTAGCGATATTGCTTCCGATGATATTTCCCAGCGCAATATCAGCCGTGCCGTTCAAAGCAGCCATGATATTTACGACCATCTCCGGCGCCGAGGTTCCAAAAGCAACGACAGTCAGCCCGATTACTAGCGGAGAAACTCCGAGATTTTTGGCAATAGAAGATGCCCCCTTGACCAGGATTTCAGCTCCCACAATCAATATCCCCAGTCCGATTACAAGTAAAAGCAGATTTAGCAGCATATATTTTTATCTTATTATTTTGACATCTTTCATATTATACAGCTTTTCAAGAAGGAACGAAAGTAGTTTTTTGTTTAGGGTTGTTTAATTTTTGATATGGTGCTATTGTGTGAATAAAATAAAAAAGTTTGGGGGTGGTATTAAAAAAAGAAAGAAATCAGACACAAAAAGGGGCGAGGCTCTCTTCCCTCCTGGAGATGAACCTTGTCCCACCTCCTATATTCCTATCTATTAAAGAACATACGCTTAGGCGGTTTTTTTGTGCTTATTTTTTATCTTCTTGAGAGTTTGCTTGAAGGGCCATTCAAGATTATCGAGCATAAAAAATCCGTACCCAGCATTTTTAAAATTAACTCGTTGTCTATAAAATCATTCCATAGCGCAACCGGGATTTGTCGATAGCGGATATCTTTTTATTTCAAGAATACATCAATCGCCCCTTCCCCGCCCTCGTCATATTTGGCGGCGGAATATTTTAGTCCTTTGCCGTCTAGGATTTCTTTCACATAATCGTTCAAAATCCCTACGCCATTTTTCGAGTGCATCCCCTTTCCGGTTATGATCCGGATTTTTTTATATCCAAAACCTTCGGCCTCTTCCAAAAAATCAAGCACCTCTTTCCGTGCTTCATCTCTTGTCATCTGATGCAAATCAGTTTCCGCCTCAATCGGTTGGTGGTATTTATTCATTTGAAATCAAAAAATAATAATCGAAAATAATATTTGTTAGGATAACAGACCTTCCTTAGTATGTCATTTCGGACTCCGACCCGGAATCTGCGTTATGTTTCGCTTTTACTTTACTATAATGCTTAATCGTTATACTCCGTAGATTACGGATATTCCACTGAAACGAAAAGCCAGAATAATAAACACTGCAAGTCCGGCACTTGAGAAGAATTCTTCAACATAGCCCGGTTGAATTGATAATTCTATTGTTCTGTCAGCGCGTCACCCTGCTCGTCTTCATCTGTTCTATCTTTTATCTCTAATTCTTCCAGCAACTCTTCCAAAACCTCCCCTGATAAAATCTTGTAATGCCCCTCTCGCAAACTTCCCAACTCGACATTCGTAATCCTGACACGATTGAGGTCGATAACATCGTAACCGAGCGCGAGGCACATCCGACGGATCTGGCGGTTTTTGCCTTCTTTGAGAATGATGGAAAAAGAAATATTATCGATTATTTTGATTTCGCATGGTTTTGTGATAAAACCTCCGTCCAAAGTAATTCCCTGTCGAAGCTGCCTGAGGTCATTATTCTGCAATTCTCGATCAATCACCACTTCATATTCCTTCTCGTGAGAGTTGCGCGGATTGAGAAGCCGGTCCGTAATCCTTCCGTCATTAGAAAGCAAGATGAGCCCGCGCGATTCCTTGTCGAGTCGTCCCACCGGAAAATAATCGAAATCAAGTTTCAAGACATCCTTGATCTCCTTCTCGCCTTTCTGCGGACAATTGGTCACGATGCCGGCGGGTTTGTTATATGCGATATAGACAAGCTCTTTCATTTCCCCTGCAATCTCCACATTATCGCCATCGTTCACCATCTCCCCCAGTTGCGCTTTTTTACTATTAATCAGTACTTTGCCTTCGCTAATCAGTTTATCGGCCTCCCGTCTCGAGCATAGCCCTTTTTCAGCGAGATATTTGTTGATCCTTATTGGAAAATCCATCTTTAAAATTTATCAATTTATGTTCTCAGTCTATATCAGACAAGCATTTATGTCGAGTTTGTACCTCTGCACAAGAAATGGCAGAAATTATCTATTATGTTCTTTATGGTTAATGTTGGATAATCGTGCTGGTTTTTCTTCTAATAAAATTGACTAAACCTAGTTTTGTTGTATATTTTTACTGACAAATATTTAAAGGAGGCCAGTTCGTTGAGACAAATTCTTAAAATTACGAAAATATCTCAAGGAGTAGAAGGGGGCTTTATAATCAAGTCCTCAGAAAGGCAAAGCAATTTAATCTGCCCTAAAGAAGTGATGGGGGCGTTACAACTAGAAAGGGGGGATGTTGTAAAAATAGAGGTTACCGGTAATCGGGTTATTTCTATCAAAAAATTTGTACGCAGAGCGGATATTATTCGTATCTGACCCAAGACTTCTCTCGAGAAGTCCTTTTCTTTTGTCTCGCATCCCAACTAATTAGTTGAAGAGCGAAATCCCGTCTCGTGCGGAGCGGCAGATTTCGTTTATACGGAGAAATAGACCTTGTTTTATACGAAACGGCAGTCTTATTTTTTACGAAACAGTAAACCTCGTTTTATACGAAACAGCAGACCTCATTCCGCGCATTATTCCCCTCTCAAGAGGGGCGCAGGGGTGTGTTGTATTTTCATCTCTCTCATTATTCCCCTCTTCGAGAGGGGTGGCGCGGAGCGACGGGGGTGTGTTGCATTTTTCATACTATCGTCTTAAATTTGTTTCATAACCCAAATAACCTACCATAGCTGCTGAAATAAATTCAACATGAAAATCGATTATTATATTCAGACAACCGCGCAGACTAATATCGTTATACAACCTTATACAAATCTTTCTGCAAATCCAAGAACCTTGCGCGAATCTCTCGCACTCCTCCGAGAGTCCGTTCCGCATCAGAAATCGAATTATACTTCAGTCCTAGCAATTTAGGCAATTTTTCTTCTCCCAATTCTTCCGACCCCTTCTCAATATATTTACGCAGCACAAAATCCAGAAAATCTCTTTGCTCTGCCTCGGTATCATCAAAAATATTTTCCTTCGCGCTATCCGCTCTTTGCTCTCGAGTAATGGGCGGAATTGCAAAAGCAACATAAGCAAGTACATCGAAAATATCGCTGTCTTCGGCATCTATCATTTTTTGCAGAGCCCCAAGCTCAGTCTTTCCATATCCGGCATCAGAAATATTTGCAAGAAAACTCTTGCGTGTTTTTGGATCTGACCAAATGCTGCACAGTTGCTCTTCACTGGTGAAGAATTCCGATAATTTACCAAACATACTTTTAAGAAGTTCCTCCGCAGAAATCGGCTTGCCGTCCGCGCTCCAAAATGATGTAGAAATCATATGCTGAATTTCCCGCTCCTTTCCATCCCTCAATTTAATCTTGATTTTTTGCCTGGGCTCACTTATCTCCCCTGGCTCTGACTTCAACACAGGCTCCTTTGATTCTTTGTTGATTTTCTTTGGCTCTTTTTCAACTACATCTTCCAGTGGCTCACCATCCCACTCCGGATCGGAAAAATGTTTATAAGCATCCACAAAATCCAAAATAGTAAAATATTCTTTGCCGTCAAAAATTCTGGTACCCCGACCAATAATCTGTTTAAACTCAATCATGGAATTAATAGGCCGCATCAAAACAATATTGCGAACATTGCGCGCATCGACTCCGGTAGAAAGTTTTTGCGAAGTGGTAAGAATCGTCGGGATAGTCTTATCATTATCCTGAAACTCGCGCAGATACTGCTCGCCCTTGGCGCCATCATTGGCCGTCACGCGCACACAGTAATTAGGATCAGAACTTTTCTTAAGCTGATTAACCAAATCCCGCACCGCTAGCGCATGCGCCTGATTGGCGCAGAAAATAATTGTCTTTTCATTCTTGTTAATCTCGCTTAAAACAATCCGCACCCGCTTTGCCTCACGCTCTTTTATTTCAATAATGCGATTAAAATCAGCCTCTTCATAAATCTTTCCTTCTTCAACTTCCCCCTCTATAAGCTCATCGTCCGAAGTATATACATAATCGTCCAGAGTAGTTTTAACTCGTTTCACTTTGAAAGGCGTCAAAAAACCGTCATTAATCCCCTCTTTCAAGGAATAAATATATACGGGTTCACCAAAATAGCGATATGTATCAATATTATCTTTCCTCTTCGGCGTAGCGGTAAGCCCCAATTGAACCGCCGGCGAAAAATATTCCAATATGCCGCGCCAATTCCCCTCATCATTAGCTCCGCCGCGATGACATTCGTCGATAATAATTATATCAAAAAAGTCCCGCGGATAATCGCCGTAAAAAGGCGTATTATTCGGCCCGCTCATAAAAGTCTGAAAAATCGAAAAAAAGACGCTCCCATTTGTCGGCACATTTCCTTTTTTTCTAATATCCTGCGGACTGATACGAATCAGCGCCTCCTCGGGAAACGCGGAAAAAGCATTGAAAGCCTGATCGGCCAAAATGTTACGGTCGGCAAGAAAAAGAATGCGCGGCTGCCGTTTGCCACCCCGATACAAATTCCAGCGCGATTGAAAAAGCTTCCAGGCGATCTGAAAAGCGATAAAAGTTTTTCCGGTTCCTGTGGCCAGCGTCAAAAGCACCCTTTGCTTTTCAAAAGCAATCGCCTCCAAAACGCGGTTCACGGCAATCTCCTGATAATATCGCGCGCTCTTGGTTCCGTTCACGCTCTCAAAGGGCACAGCTGAAAACTTTTCCTGCCACTCGTTGTGATCAGAATGGATTTTATTCCACAATTCTTCCGGACTCGGAAATTTTTCCAAATAACCTTCTAACCCGCTCTTCATCGACATCTCATAAATGTCTTTGCCATTGGTCGCATAAGTGTATTCGATTTGGAGTTTTTGCGCATAGGTTTTGGCCTGCGCCGCCCCTTCAGTTGCCGCCAAATCTTCCTTCTTAGCTTCGATCACCGCCACTTTTTGGTTTTTATACACCAAAACATAGTCGGCGATTTCCGCTTTCCCTCTTGCTCCCCCTGCCAAAATTTTCCCCTCTGTCAAACGAAACTCCCGCAAAACTTTCGATCCTTCGACTTCTCCCCAGCCGCTTTCTTTAAGTTTAGGATCAATATATTCCGCCCGTGTTTCCGACTCATTCATAAAAATTAATTATTTGCCGTTAAAGATATCCAAATACTTCCGATAAACATAAGACTGTCCATATTTTTTATCCTTGTCTTTCGGGGAGAGTATGCCGATTTCAATGAATCGATCAATCACCGCCTGAGCTCCAGCGCGCGTAAAACCGGTCCACTTCTGAATGACTTTCACATTTACTATCGGTTGTCCGTAAAGCTTCGGTAAAACCATCACCGCACTTTCCGAAGCGCGCTTTCCCAGTGTCTGAATCTTCTCCATATCCTTTTCGCGAAGCTCGGTGATTTTAGCGATAATGTCTATCGCCTCATTGGCGATTTCAATCACACCATCCAGAAAAAAATCAATCCATTCTGACGCTTTTCCGTAATGATAATTTTCCAGCCTTTCATAGTAGACTTTTTGATGCTTCTTGAAAAACGATGACAGAAACAAAACCGGTTTTTCAAGAAAGCCCTCTTTCCATAAATAAAAAGTGATAAGCATTCTTCCCGTCCTCCCGTTTCCATCCAGAAAGGGATGTATAGTCTCAAACTGTGAGTGTACGAGTCCGGCCTTGATAATCGGCGGCACATCGTCATCACTGTGAATGAATTTTTCGAGGTCACTCAAAGCCTTCTCCATATCCGGAATATTCGGAGGAACGAAGCGGGCATTATTCGGATCAGTTCCGCCAATCCAATTTTGAGTTTTGCGAAATTCACCCGGATCGGAAAAATGCGTGGCGCGCGCTTTTTCCATCAACTGTTTGTGTAGTTCTCTTACAAATCTGAGAGTCAGAGGAAAATCATCTTTCCTCATCCGTTTCATTCCATAATTGAGCGCTTTGATATAGTGCAAAATATCATCCACATCGGAAGGTATATTAGCTCTAACCTGAACTTCCGCTTCAATCGCGTCGATCATCGTCGCCATCGTTCCCTCAATCTGACTGGAAGAAGCCGCGTCCTTTCGCAGATACATCAAAAGAAAAAAGTCTTCATCCGGCAAAAGCTTGGTAATTCCGTCCAATTTCCCCAAAAGCCGCGTGGCTTCAAGATTTTTCTTATAGATCTTTGAATCAAAATCAAAACCGCCCTTGGGAGGAAAGGGGGCCGGCACAAAGGATTTAAAGCCCTTTGTCTGCATCTGATTTTTGCCTATTTCTACAGTTTTCATAGTTTGTTTACATCTTTTATCGAATGTATACAAAGTATACTAGTTTGTATACATTTAGTCAATCGATGTATACAAACTTCCCAATATTTATATCTCAGTGGAGTAGCAGGTTTTAACCTGCGCCGTTATCCCACTCGCGTAGCACAGCCGCGTACAGCATTATTCTATCGGCTATGACAGCCGCGCGGACTCAAGTCCGCTACTCCACGCCGCAACCCTTCCCTCCCTCTGCTGTCATTCTGAGGTACTCCGAAGAATCCTACTACCACATCGTTGTCCCCTCGCCCATCGGGAGAGGGTCAGGGTGAGGGGGAACAAATAGCGTATCTGTATTTAATCCTATTATCATTACAATTCCCCTCTAAAAGCCTTCTGCAAAACCGACTTCTTCAGCTCCTCCAGATCGGCAATTTCCTTTTTATAAATTTCCTCCAGCTTCTTCGTCTCTTCGAAAAGCGCATCAAGTTTTTTGACAATAGCTTTTTGCTCGGAAAATGCAGGCAATGAAATCTTAAAATCCCTAAGATAACCTAATCCCACAAATTTTTGGGTTGTTCCCTTTGATTCCTTAGCCATTTTATCAAAAACAATTTTAGAATCTAAATAGTACCTGAGAAAATAATTACTTTGATTTTTTGGAACTTTAAATAAAGCAACATTTTTTATTGCAAAATCTGGATCGATTTCAACAACTATCGGACTGCCAATTGTACCGATCATCGCAAAGAGTATATCCCCCTTATCCACCTTACTTCTATCGTTTATTTTTTGATAGTCCTTTTCAGAAATATATTTTATATTGTCAAAATTTAAACCATTTCTTTTTAAATTCTTTGAAGTGATCAGAGCAAATCCTTTTTCATGATATTTTGGCGAGTCATGTGTACCATCACGAACATCATAAATTTCTCCCAACCTCTTCTCTTCCCACCCTTCCCCTTTATTCTCAAAAACGCTCTGCAAATACGATTCAAAAAGCTCCCGAGAGTTCCGCAAATTCTTCTCCGCATTTTCTTTCGCCTTCCCCACCTCCTCAAAAACCTCATCCAAAATCTTCACAATCCGTTTTTGCTCGGAGAAAGGAGGGGTGGGAATACTAATATTTTCTATTTGAGTTTTGCTTATTGAATCAAATACTGCTCCGGTGTTGCCAACGATTTCAGCTTCAAATTTCCGCAAAAAATAAAATATAAAATCTTTGTCTATGTTTTTTTTTGCTCTTATAGCTGCAAGACCTCGACCAATACAAATTTTTTCTGCAGTAAAGTTAGTCGGTCCAACAGGAGCTCTTACGGACATTAAAATATCCCCTTCTTCGGATTCTTTTGTAATTTTAGTTGTCCAAACCCTAGGTGCACCAATAAATTTTTCCGTAAATTCTTTTTTGCCTTGGTAAAAAGGCAAACCATTCCCTTGTTCGTTATAGAATTCACCTTCTGGAGATTGTCCCGCAATTACATTACAGACTTCTCCAAGCTTTTTTCTTTGCCAACTATTTTTCATCTTCAATATATTTAACAAATTCTTTTCCAAACTCTGACACCCAAACAAAAGGAGCATTTAAAGGACCCAGCCTGGAAGATGGATCATTACCCAAAATACCAAGATTTATTAAATTATGGATATTGCTGATTCTATAATCCTTATTGCCATAAATTTGATAATCCTTATTCTCGCGAGTAACCCTTGCGTCACATAATACTTCTATATCAATCTCGCTTAATTGTGATAGAGTGTGGATAAATTTTTCAAGGGGAAAGCCTTGTTTATCGCCACTTATCGAAAATCCCAAAAATATATTTCTGAAACATTTCCTCTTTTCTTCGTTTCTCTCTACGATATATTTTTCCAAAGCACAAACAAATCCATCCTGAAAAATTTCATTTTTCAATAACTCTTGAGTGAAAATATACGGATTATCTCTGATCATCTCTACCCATTCAAGAGCTTTTTTCTGCCTTAATTTCACAGCCGATCCAAATAACGCCGTACATAACCCCCAAACCATACCAATTTGGGGAATAGTAGAAATGACCGCATCAACAGAATCTTCTAAAATAATTTGATCTTTTTCGTTCATTATTCCAAATAATCAATAATAAATCTGCGAATCCATTCGATCATTTCTTTAACATCTTTTTCGTTGAATTCTTTAAATTTCCCATGATCGGCGTTATTCCTGATATCTGACTTTGCAATAATTTCCTTTGACACCAAAGCAGTGTAAACACCCGCTTTTGCCAAGTCTGTATTAAGGCTGTTTATCTTTGTTTTTTCAGGATACAAAATGCCATGTTTATCACAAAGTTTTCGCAAAGAGTCTTCTAGCACTCCACCCGCCAAAGAAGCAGCTGGAGCATTATATCCTTGTTCAAGAAGATATTCAGACATTGAAAGAAAATCTTCAAAAATTTCCGCCTTAATAAATAAATCTATATTTGTAAAACCGTCCCTGTAATCATTGTAAGCCGCTTCAATTACCCCTTTATATTTTTTAGAATCGGCAGCTCTAAATTCTCGATTCAGTTCTTTCAGATTTATATAATAATCGCTATCATCTCCGCATGTTTTTCTTATTAAATTCTGAGCCTCCGTTACAATCCTTGTCACTATTGCTGAATCCGCCCAACGCCCACCCTGACCGTTCATAATGGCTGAATCCATGTCTTTTATAAGCTGGGTATATTTTTGTAAAATCTTTTCTTTCATAACAATCAAATTTAGAAAAACTAATTAACTTCTATAAATAGCCGGCCCAACTCTATCAAATTATTACGTTCATATATATAAACGTAATAATTCGATAGATTTCCTCAGTTCTTCTGTCTTATATGTATTACCATTATCTGAATGGTGGATGCAATTCCGTATATAGGTTGGGAGCGTTGCTTTATCTTCCTCTCCCCACGACGGTTTATCCCTTTTTAAACCTTTTTCTTTGTGTAAAAAATCTTTATCAAAATTATTTATAGAGTGCTTTTTCTCATCTTTAGGATCTAAATCTTGATATCTTTGATGTAATTTTGAATATAATTCATTGTGATAATCTGTACTCGGGATATCAAACACTTCATACGTCACGCTAGCATAAGTTGAAAGCTTGCGGTCAAATTGTTCTTTTTTTGTATTATCTTTTTCTTTTTTTATTTTATAATTCCTGCTCAGATCACCTTTATCGATCATATAATTTGAGTGAGTAGCAAAGAACACAACATTATTTCTGCTATTTTTGGTAATTTTTATTAATTCTTTTAGTAGATCTTCTTGCGCCTGAGGGTGAAGGTGAGTTTCTGGTTCATCTAATAACAAAATAGAATTGCTTAGTTCATCATTTTTATCTTGAGCTGAGACAGTTAATAGGAACGAAACAAATTGCTTAAATCCATCACTACGCTGATCTGCCGTTTTAGCCTTTCCTATACCATCTAAATCCTGCACATGAAAGTTTATCAACCCCTCTCCTATTTTAAAGGTAATTACAATTGGATGCTTTGGCCAAACATTGTTTATATGTTCGGTAACGTTATCACCTAACTCCTTTTCTAATTGTTCGACTTCTGTTGAATCTCCCGTGATATCAGCTATTCTTTCGCTAATATTATTAATACCAGCTAGATAAAAACAATTTTTCAGAGGAATAGATTCTGCGTCTGGATTAGTCGCAAATTGTGCCAAGTTTATTGGTTGTGATATAAGATATCTATCTTCTGCAGTCCAAAAAATTGCACTATGAGCCTTGTTCGAAATTAACTCCTCTAGAGCATCTTGGATAGTGTCCTTATTCTCATCTTCATCAGATATATTTTTAGTATCTAACTCTATATCTGGAAGATCCGGACTCGTATAGTCAAAGATAAAAGCGATATCTATTTCCTTTAATTCTGAATTATTTACTTCGATCGGAGACGGAAGAGTGTTAAGGATATTTTTGCACTCTTCGATTTCATTCTTATTCAACAAATAGGTATATCCAATTTCAATTGGCTTCGATTTATCTTTAAAATCTTTTTTTAGAGGCAAAGTATTACCCTTTTCATCTTGAAGTCCATCCTTTAAAGCTAAGGCTTTTAAGATAGTTGATTTGCCTGCCTCGTTTACTCCAATTAGTCCATAAGTGAAGGTCTTGTCTTCCAGAGGTAAAATATCAAAGGATATATTATCGATACTTCTATAATTTACAATCCTAACCGATTTCAACTCCATATTTTTTAAAAATATTTTTTAATCTGATTTAAAATTTTATCGCTCTCGCTATTCATTTTTTTCATCTCCTCCAATATCTCATCCGGCTCTCTCAAAACCACTTCTCCATTCTTATTAGGATTCTTAACCGAAAGATCAAAAGTTCCCACATCAATATCCGCAACATCAATCGTCCAAGAATTTTCGCTGTCAGCTTTGGTTTTTTGCAGTTTCAAAAAATCCGCCAGATCCTTTTCACTTAGAGGATTGGTTTTGCCGAGATTGCGGTCGAGATTGAGTTGATAGAACCAGACTTTTTTAGTGGGTTTTCCTTTTTCAAAAAATAGAATCACCGTCTTCACGCCTGCACCGGTGAAAGTACCGCCAGGGAGATCAAGGACGGTATGAAGATTGCATTCAGAAAGAAGCATCTTGCGAAGGGAAACGGAGGCGTTGTCGGTATTGGAAAGAAATGTGTTTTTAATGACAATACCCGCCCTGCCGCCGGCTTTGAGAATTTTTATAAAATGCTGGAGGAAAAGAAAAGCGGTTTCTCCGGTTTTGATGGGGAAATTTTGCTGGACTTCCGCGCGTTCTTTGCCGCCGAAGGGTGGATTGGCCAGCACGATGTCGAAGTGATCTTTTTCCTGAAAGTCGGCAATGTTTTCTGAAAGAGTATTCATATGGCGGATGCTGGGCGCTTCAATGCCGTGGAGGATCATATTCATAATGCCGATGATGTAGGCAAGCGATTTTTTTTCCTTGCCAAAAAAAGTTTTCATCTGCAAAAAATCCATATCACCCGTGGAAACATCTTTTCCGTCTTTCATATAATCAAAAGCTTCCACCAAGAATCCAGCTGAGCCGACAGCGCCGTCATAGACGGTTTCGCCGATTTTAGGGTCAACCACTTTGACAATAGTCTTGATGAGTGGACGCGGTGTGTAATACTCCCCTCCGTTTCTTCCTGCGTTTCCCATATTCTTGATCTTGGCCTCATAGAGATGGGAAAGCTCGTGCTTTTCCTGTTGGGAACGAAAGCGCATTGCGTCGATAATATTCAAAACTTCGCGCAGATTATATCCGCTTTGAATTTTGTTTTTGATCTCACTAAAAATTTCTCCAATCTTATATTCAATTGTATCTGGGCTCACTGCATCCTCACGGAATTTCTTCAGATATGGAAAAAGATCCCGATCCACAAAGTCCTTAAGATCATCACCCGAAAGCGCGGCATTGTGATCCAATTTATCATCCTTGCCTTTTGGACAAGCCCATGCTTCCCAGCGGTATTTTGGCGAAATGATATATTCGTATGGATGATCAGCAAGTTTCGCCGCAAGTTCCTTTTCTTTTTCCAAATCATCCAGATATTTCAAAAAAAGGATCCAGGAAGTCTGCTCCACATAGTCCAGCTCACTCGAAGCTCCGGCATCCTTACGCAAGATATCATCGATATTCTTGAAAGATTGTTCAAACATAAAAAGTATTTAATAAATATCACGAAAAAAGCGCCTTCTCCCCGGCCTCCTTGTAAATCATCGTTATTTTATGTACATTCCCCGCGGTCCGTGGCGTTTTTGCGCTTAAAGTCTATATCTATAGTATAAACCCTGATAATAGAAAGTAAAGTAAGGGCATCGAGGTCTGACCTTGAGCATTCCAAAGGTCAGTCCTCTAGTTTTGCTACTTAAGGGATGAATCAAAATCCGACTTTAAAATACTCATACATACAATTCGAGGTCCGACCTTGAAATATCTGAAAGGTCGGACCTCTGGTGGTTTTAGAATTGCGGCGTTTCTTTTCACTGGGCTTCTTAAAAGTTGCTCAGATATTGGATGAGATATTGCGTGTAATAGATTCCTGCCCCGATGAAGATTGCTGCTGCGAGATGGCGCATCACTTTTTCGATTTTCGTTACCGCCTGGAAAGCTCGTCCCACTTTTTGGAGCGAGAAAGCGAGCAGAAAAGCGAAGAAGAACACGGGAAGTCCGGTGCCCAAAGCGAAAATCGGAGCAAGGAAAAGCCCTTCGTTTGATTTTAGTATCATCGGTATGAGGACTCCGAAAAAAAGTATGCCGCTTGATGGGCAGAAGGCGAGGGCGAAAAGCATACCGAGCAGGAACGAGCCGATAAATCCCCTTTTTGAGAGCCAGTCTCTTGTTCTTTCGATAGTCTTTCCGCTGGAGGTCGGATTGATTTTTATTGCTCCCGAAATCGTTAAGCCGATGATTATGAGAATCGGTCCCAGCGCTTTATCTCCCCATCCGCGAAAAAGACTGGCTATTTCGAAAGCGGAAAAGCCGAAATATATAAAAGTCGCCAAGAGCGTATAGCTTGCGCCCCGCCCTAGCATATAGAAAAAGCCGCTCAAAAGCGTGTGCCTTGCCGTCTTTATCTCTTTGGAAATATAGGCGATGGCGGTGATGTTGGTGGTCAGCGGGCAGGGGCTGATCGAGGTGAGCACTCCCAAGAGGAAAGCGGTAAGGACCGGTATATTGTAGCTGTCGATCAAAAAATTGATAGTTTCCGTCATATTATTTACCGAGAAGATTATCCAGTTTTTGCTTGAGATAATTCTTGAATTTTGTTTTGTCGCCTGTGAGTCTCCAGACATTCGTGTCTTCGGCGATATTGTCTTTACCGTCGATGATGGTATTGATATAGAGAGAAGAGCCGCTTGCTTGGAATCTTTCGGTCAGTCCTTTATTTTCCGGCAAGTCCATGTTGATCTCCCGAAATTCGATCTTGCCGCTTGCAATCTCCTCTCGGTAGAATTCGTTCACGGTCTCGCCCGCATATTGTCCGATGGCGATGCAGGTCGAACAGCGTCGGGTGGAGTGGAAAAGATAGATCTGCACCATATCACTTTCGGACTGTGAATTTTCCTGTGACTGCTCTTCTCCGTTTTGGTTTCCCATATTTCCGGATGAGCGGTATTTTATTCCCGACCAGGCGGCTACTGAGGCACAAAGCGCAAGGACGATTGCAAATCCCGTGATGATTTTTTTATCCATAATTTTATAATATTGCGTTGAATAAATAACCCATGATTATTATGCCGAAGGTCGTAATTGCGAAAAATACCGCCAGAAGTTGCCAGCGCATCACTTTTTTCAAGATAAGCATTTCGGGAATCGAGAGAGTAACGATAGCTGTCATAAAAGCTAGAACCGTCCCCAGCGGCGCGCCTTTGCCGACCAGCGCCTCCATGATCGGAATGACGCTTACGGAATTTGCATAAAGCGGCACGCCCAGAAGGACTGTCATCGGGACTGTCCACCAATCCCGGGAGGAGATATTTTGCTCTACGAATCCGGCAGGCACGAATCCATGGATGAGCGCTCCGATACTCACGCCCAACACCACATACGGAAATATTTTTTTGGTAATGCTCATGCCGTCTTTCCAAAAATATTTGAGCAGTTGCCCGAGCTGGAGCTTGTTTCCTCCGTTAGCTGCTTCCACTTCCGCCCGCGATTTGAATTTGAGAAGCTCCGGCAGGACATATTTTTCCAACCCCATCTTCTGCATCAGCATCCCTCCCAAGACCGCGATGGTCAATCCGAATAGATTATATAAAATTGTCACTTTCCAGCCGAACATGGCAGGAAAGAGATAGAGCGAGGCTTCGTTGATGAGCGGCGAACTGATGAGGAACGCGAAGGTGATGCCGAGGGGTATGCCTGCTCCGAGAAATCCGATGAAGAGCGGGATGGACGAGCAGGAACAAAACGGAGTGACGATTCCCAAAAGGGCGGCCAGCAGATAATTAAGTCCGAACCAGCGTTTTTTCGTGAGGATGGCACGCGCTTTTTCGAGAGGGAAATAATATCGGGTCGCGGCCATTATATAATTTATGATCACTAACAAAATGCCGATCTTGATCGTATCGTAGACGAAGAAATTAACGGCGTCGCCTGCATAGGAGCCCGCCGTCAATCCTAAAAATCCGGTAATCCGGTCGGCAAAAATTTGTATAGGGTAGAAAATATCCATATATTTAGCAGTTTCCTCCGCAGGTGCATCCGCCGTTTTTCTTTCCGGTCTCCGACGCGCTGGCATTATTATGATCAAGGATGATCTCTTTTATTTTTTCAATATCGTTTGTCGCTCCTGTCATCACCGGTTTGCCATCTATCGCCAGGACCGGCACTTGCATAACACCCATTTCGATGATTCGCTGGATGTCGGTGATATAGGCCACTTCGTCTTTGATGTCCAGCTCTTTGACTGCCTGTTGAGTCAATTCAAACAGCTTGTGGCAGCTCGGGCACCCGGATCCTAATACTTCGATTTTCATACTTTTTGATTTAATCTGATTATAAGTCGTGGATTTTTGAGATAAGGTTGGCGATCTTCTTCCCTCGGGGGGTGAGAGAATAGTACACCCACAGTCCCCTCTTTTCGTCTTGAATGAGCCCGGTATCTTTCAGGCTTTTGAGATGATGAGAAACCAGGCTTTGTGACAGCTCGAGATATTCGATTATCTGGCACACGCAATGCTCTTTTTTCTTGAGGATACAGAGAATATGTAATCGATTTTCCTCGGCGAGCACTTTCAAAAGCTCGATTGTCTGTCGAGTATCTTCTATTGTCTGGCTGTCTTTGCAACACTTTGGCTTCATACTATATTAATAAGTATTCATATAGTTTCATATTACAACTTTATAGATATGCGGTCAAGCAAGACTATTTAACGGTTGAACTATCTAAACAAAAACAGCGCCATATAGTACCTTGCATAAAAAGGTACTATATGATACATTGAAATTATAAATTTAATTCTTCATATTATGGACAAGACAGACTACGACAAACTGCTGGAGAATACCCGAATCCAGATGCGTAAAGGCATTTTGGAATTCGCCATTCTGCTGATCATCGGCAAGGAAAAGTCCTATGCTAATGATATCATTAGAAAGCTACAGGCGGCCGACTTGACGGTAGTGGAAGGCACTATCTATCCCCTGCTTTCCCGCCTTAAGAATTCCGGGCTAATCGATTATTTCTGGGAAGAATCCAAATCAGGGCCACCCCGGAAATATTACACCCTGACCAAACCGGGCGAGAAATTCCTTTCCGGCTGCGATCAACAATGGTCGACACTTGAAGCTGCAATTCATTCATTTAAATAAAATAATAAAACTTATGAAAAAAACCGAATCTATCAGTCTAGGAGGAAACATCTTTCTTATCGAAGAAGATGCCTATGCTCTTTTATCTGAATATCTCGACAAGGTACGCGAACATGTCGGACAAGATGTGGATGCAAATGAAGTTATGAGCGACATAGAAGGCAGTATATCCGAAAAAATTCAAGAGAAAATTTCAGAGCAGAAACAAATCATCATCAAAAGCGATATAGAAGAAATTATCGCCATCATGGGCACGGTGGAGGATTTTCAGCTCAATTTTGATGACTATGAAGGGAAAAAGACCCTGGAAGCAAAAGAGCAATCGGCTGCCAAAAGGCTGTATCGAAATATAGACAATCGGCTCATTGCCGGAGTTTGCAGCGGTCTTGCTACTTATTTCGCCCTGGATGTCACAATGGTGAGGTTGGTGTTCTTGGTGTTGTTGTTTTTTGGCAACGGTATCGCCCTCCCCATCTATCTCGTCTTGTGGATTATTACGCCGGCTGCCAAAACTACTTCACAAAAATTAGAGATGGAAGGCAGCCCCCTTACCCTGACTTCCATTAGTCAATCCAGTAAAATAAAAAGTGTATCAGCCAAAAGAAATCACAGCCAAGGACTGGAAAGGATGGTAAAGATTTTGAAAGAGATTTTTAGATATTTCTTCGGATTCTTTCTGGTTTTAACCTCTCTGTTGGTCATATTCGGCACCACTACGGGCGCAGGGCTTACGGTCCAATATGCTCATGACTATGTTTACTGGAATGATATTCCTGTAGGTGAAATCATGTCCGTCACTCCTTTTTATCCGCTAATGATTTCATTGGCAGCTTCATTTATCATTCCCGCCTTTATTATTATGCTTATCGGCGCGGCTATGCTGTTTCGCAAAAAGATGGTCAGTATGAGTATTATCGTAGCTTCTACTATTTTATGGATGATCTTTGGCTTCAGCTCTGTCTTTTTGGCAATCGGTAGCGCCGTCAAAGTATCAGACGTTATAAATAGCAGCGACAGAACCAAAATAGAAACAGAATCCTTCGCCTTGGAAGAATTTGCCTCCCTGTCCGCCTCAGGCAAAAATCTGGCAGTACATGTGAAACAAGGAGAAAAATTTTCAGTTGATGCCAAGGGCAGAAAAATCGATTTGAAGAATTTTTCCTATATGACTGAAAGCGGAGTTTTAACTTTACGGGTTGATGATAGAGAAGCGGACAGTGTCTGCTTAGATTGCCATCAGTATGCTGTCGATGTGACCGTAACCACTCCCGATTTAAAAGAAATCAAAATTGATCAGGCTGATCTGGATTTGGTTGATAATTATGAAGAAATGAGCATATCCGCCAATTCTGCGGGGCTATCGCTTGCGGGAGAAATCAAAAAACTGGATCTCTCCAGTAAAAACAGCTCTGTGCAAATCAAGAGTAAATCTGAAAGCATACTCCTCGCCGATAAAGGGAGTAGGATTGATTATCAGGGAGATGCACAAGTCATCAATTTGCAAAACATCAACGACTCGGATCTTTCTTTTTCGGGCAAGACCGGCTCCCTTGTGGCTAATCTTAAAAGCGGTTCCGTCTTGTCCGCTTTCAATCTGGAAACGGAGACAGCTACCCTGAATCTCAGTGACGATTCCTGGGCAGGTGTTTATGCTACCTCTACCATCTCGGGAAATATTAGCGACGAGAGCGGAGTCTGTTATGTGGGTGAACCGAATGTTAAAGGCTTGGAGCGCGACACCGCTATATTGAACAAACTCCATAAAATTTCCTCTTATGAATACATGCAAAGGTTAAACCGGCACCAAGAGAAAGAAAATAACAAAGAATATCTCTACGACGGCAAAAGTTATTTTGAAATAGTGGATGGCGGTAAGGATAATTACGCGGCGGTAGCGGATAAGATCCGCAGCGTCTTTGCAGATTAAGGGTATCCTTCGCAAAATAATCTCAATAAAAACCCCAGACAGAATACTCACGGGGTTTTTACTTGTTTGCAGGAGCTGAGGGAATCTCACTGCTCGGCTGCGCCTGTGCTTTGCCCCCCCTCGGTTTCAATGCTTCCACCAAGGAAAACCGTTATATCTTTACTTGCAGGACTTAGTGAAAGATATCGCAACTTATTTCCAGAATCTAGATCCGGATACTATCGTGTATGTGCCGAAGTGCGATAAGGATAGGTTCGAATGAAAATGTAGTTAAAATCTCATAGATATGTCAATAAGGACTATGCAAAATTGATGACGGTCTTGACGGTAATGACGGCAAGTTAATCAAATAGGTGCTTATGTCTAAAAAATGAAATTACCAATGCTTGTATGCACAAATACCAAACAAAGATTTTAACAACGATACGATTTTGTCTTCTTTGTCTAATATAGTTTGGTATTGCATCTCATGAAATACGGATGCCACGGAACTGAGCAGATCAGACTACAGTCTAAATTCAAATTTGTTTTTTCAATCTCCTCCAACATCAATTTTTCTTCATTAACATACCAATCCACATACATGTCCTCAGCATCGCTTCTATAATTATTTTTCATACTCAAGAATAAGTTGGCATTGTTATTTTCTGTGTCTTCTTTGCAATCTCTCAAATCGTCAGTGAACTGAGTAAGAGATCCCAGATAATACAAAGCATTCTTGATGTGTTGAAAAGTTTTTTTATCATAACGCAGATCCAATCCTAAACAATCTGCGATAAAAGCAGTTGCTTCTCCGGAAACATTGTGCTGCTTTATTTCAAAAACTTTCTCAGGCGGTAAATTCTCTATTTTCTCAAAAGTGTAGTACTTTATTTGCATAACAATACTTCTCATAAACTTTG